>VBKD01000059.1 GCA_005888075.1 Chloroflexota bacterium | reverse complement strand
GTCTGTGGTCGGCCCCTTCCGGCCGGCCGCTTTGCGGCGGGCCGACTTCCCCACTGCGTGGGGAAGAGTTGGTCCACGTTCCCCACTTTGTGGGGAAGGTGGAGGCCGGGCGTGTTACCGCCCGGCCTCGCGAGAGGAAGGAAGGGGTTTGCTCTTTGGAGTGGCTTAGGGAACGGACGGCGTAAGAGCGACCGGTGCGACAACCATCAAGGAGGTGTCGACTACCGGGATCGCTTCCGCCACCGCGCCGCCGAGGGCGGCGATATCAAGCGGCGCTTGTAGCGCCAGAACCGGCTTGCGGCCCCTTTTCCATCCGCCCCCGCGGGGAGGCTTGGTCGCCACCACCGGGTCCAGCATCTGCCGCAGCTTGATTTCCAGCAGCCGATCGAAGTCGTTCATCTGTAGCAGAAACGTCTCCTGCAAGCGGAGTACTCAGGGTCCTCACCACAATTTTCCGCCTCAACACTCGAGGGTGCTGGTGGGAGGCGGTAGCCAGCAGCCTACGCCGCGCGCCGGCCGGGCCGAGCAGATGCCTCTTGGTCCTCTGCATACCTGCTATCCACGGCCGGCACGACGGCCCCCCGGCTGCCGAGGTCGTGCGCGAGCCTGACCAGCTTCAGGCGGGTTGGTCCCGGGCCAAGAAATCTCGCGGCCATCACGATGAACGGCCTCGCGAGCGTGATCCTCTGAGATCGCTGCAACGCCAGCCGTCCAATCACTGCTTTAAGAGAACGCGGCCAAACGGACGAGTATTGGCGCCTCGAAAGTACCTGTTGAGCCGACACTTAGCCACCCTCCCGAACCTTCATCCCGCCTTCCACCCCAGCCATCGAACAACCAGTGCAACTACCCTTCGCCTACTGAACGCGGCGGCCGTGGACCGTACTCGCTCGTACTGTGGTAGGTGTTTCCGAAGATGTTTCGCGTGCCCCTCGGGCAGGCGAAGTAAACTCCCGTTAGGGGGAGTCTTTAGGGGGGAGTGATGTCCGAGACGGCTAGCCACCTGGAATCGGGTGTGTGGGATCTGCTCGACGCCTTGCAGTCGGTGTCGTCGGAGCTCTCCCGATACACGTCGGTGGCCGAGGTTTCGGACGCGGCCCTGTGGTTGGCGTTGCGGTTGACGAAGTCCTCGATCGCGTTCATCGGCCTGGTCGATGACAAGGGGCAGCCCCAGAAGGTGACGTCTCGCGCGGCGGACCCCTCCGCCGACCTTCCGCCCGATGAGATCGAAAGACTTTTCGCTGCCGCGGCTGCCGCGCAGGCGCCGATGTCCACCTCGACCTACTCGGCGCCGGTGATCCCGGCGTTCCGGTCCTACTGCGGGCTGCAGCTCAAGGCAGCCGGCCAGGTCATCGGCGTGATGGGGGTCGCCAGCGCGGCGGGGTACACCGCCGTGCAGCAGCGGACCTTTGCCCTGGTCGCCGATCAGGTCGCAGCATCGCTCGCGCTTGCCCAGTTGCACGAGCGACGCCAGGAGATGGTCGACACTCTCATCAACCTTCGGGCCGACCTCGACAGGCTCGAGAAAGACAGGCTCATCAATGAGGAAAGGGCCAAGGCGGCCGAGCGCGTCGAACGTGCACACGAGGCGGCCGTCGCTGCTTTGCTCGCGGTTTCAAAGCACGCCAGGTCAGGCAACAACCTGGGCGACTTCTACCGGCGCTTGACCGCCAGCATCGCAGACCTGGTCGGTGCTGACAAAGTCCTCTTCTGGCAGCTCAACAGCGAGGGCATGCTGAGCGCAATCCCCGGCGCCCATGGCGTCGGCGACGACCTCATCGCTCGCCTGCATGCCGTTCCTTGTTCCCCCGAAAGAGACGACATCACCAGCCGCGTGGTGTTCGGCGATTACATCTTTCGAGCGTCGCTCAAGGACGAGCCGCAGGGCTTCGCCCACGTGCTGGACGTGCTGGCGGTGGCCGATGCAATCGCGGTGCCATGGAAAGCCGGCGACCAGCGGCTGGGGTTGGTCGCGGCATATGACTCGCAGAGGCCTGAAGGTTTTTCCCGCGAGGACACTTGGGTCTTGCAGAAGGCGGGGTTGGCGGCGGGGCTGGTCTGGCAGCTGAAGCACGCTGAAACTGACCTCAAGAAGACGATCGACCGCCTGCAGAAGGTGGACGCAGCCCGTCACCTCCTCCTCAAGAACCTCACCACCGCGGTCGACAAGGCGCGCAAGCATTTTGCGGGTGAGCTCCACGATGACGCGCTGCAGAAGCTGACAGCCGCCGAGCTCAAGCTCCAACAGATGCGCGATTCCGACGGGCATCCCGAGGCAGTGAATGACATGGAACGCCTGCTGGGCGAGACCGAAGAGGCGCTTCGCCGGCTCCTATTCGAGGTTCGGCCGACAAGCCTGGAGCTGCCGGGTGGATTTGAGCAGACGATCCGGGAGAGGCTGGGCATGCTCCACTCGCTGACGGGCGCAGAGGTGGAAACGGAGCTCAAGCTGCCGGACGAGCTGCCGTACGAGTTCAAAGCGATGGTCTTCCGACAGGTGTCCGAAGCGTTGACCAACATCGAAAAGCACGCGGCGGCGACACGCATCCAGCTCTCTTTGGCGATGGAAGATGGCGCTGTCCACGGCATCGTGGTCGACAACGGCCGGGGTTTTGTGGTCTCAGAACGTGACCACCTGCCCGGCCACCTGGGTTTGATGGGCATCAATGAGCGCTCGCTTCTCGCGGGCGGTTGGTCAAAAGTTGAGAGCGAACCCGGGTTGGGCACCAGAGTGGAGTTCTGGATGCCCATCGGCTGAGTCACAATTCAGCCATGAAGCGAGAGCGCGCAAGCGTGCTCATCGTGGAGGACCATCAAGTCGTGGCCGAGGGTCTGGCCGCGCTGATCAACAACCAGAAGGACATGACGGTGGTGGGCCACGCGGGCTCTGTCGCTGAGTCCATCGCACGCGCAGCCGAGCTCGATCCGGACGTCGTCCTGCTCGATTTCCGGCTTCCGGACGGCACCGGCGGCGACGCCGGCATCGGGATCCGACAGGTCAGGCCGGACATCAAGCTCATTTTTTTGACGCGAGAAGACAGCGATGCGGCCCGATTCGCAGCGCTCGAGTCCGGCGCGAGCGCGTTCATCCACAAGTCTCGGGCGGCTCAAGAGGTGGTGGACGCGATACGGCTCGTGGCCAACGGCGGCAGCCTGTTCACGCCTCGGACCATCGCCTCGCTGCTGACGAAGAAGCGGGAGATGGAGTCTCAGCTCGAGAAGCTCACCGTGCGCGAGAAAGAAGTGCTACGTCTGATGGCCGAAGGCACGTCCAGCCGCGATATCGCCGGCCGTCTGGGCATCAGCTACACGACCGTCCGGACGCATATCCGCAGCCTCGGCAGCAAGCTCGGGGTCCACTCGAAGCTCGAGGCGATCGTGAAGGCTCGGGAGCTCGCGCTCGTCGACTAGCCCCTAGGCTCCCGAAACCCTTCGCCGGCCGCCCGCGCGGCCGAGCAACCTGATCGTCGCCGCCGGCTGGTCTTCCTGCTGCCAGCGGCGCACCGTCTTACGCCGGCGCTTGTCTTCGTAGAGGTCGGCGTCCGACCCCTGGTAGACAGTCTGCCAGTCCTGGCCGGCACGCCACGCTGCGATACCGACGCTCACCTCGACCTGCTCGGTCGACTTGACGCTCAATGCCGCGTGCTGGATGGCCCGGCGCAGTCGTACGGCCACATCGCGCGCTCGATAGATGTCTGTCTCGGGCATGGCCACCGCAAACTCGTCGCCGCCGACCCTCGCGCAAACATCTGAGGCGCGGACCACACGCTGCAGCTGCTGCGCCACCAACCTCAGCGCGGCGTCACCGGCGCGGTGACCCTGGCGGTCGTTGATCCGCTTCAGGTTGTCGAGGTCGATCATCATCAGCGAGAGCCGGCGTTTATGGCGCTCGGCGAGCGCGACTTCGCGCTCGATCACGCGCTCAAACTCGCGCCGATTGGCCAGCCCGGTGAGATGGTCCGTGCGCGCCTCGCTCGAAAACTGTCGCGCGCGGTCGATCGCGATTGCGATCTGGTCCGCGACCGCGGCCATGAACAGCAAGTCGGACGCGCCGAACACCCTGTCCACCATCGTGCCGACGGTCATCATCCCCACGGTGCGCCCGTGCACGCGGAGCTGGCCTCGCATCGCATTCCAGTCCTTCGACGAGATCCGGTCGACCTGCGACTCGGACCTGCCGGTCACGCTCGACGAGGCTGGAACGCTGGCGCCAACCTGACGCGCGAAGTCGTCGACCTGGTCTGGCTCCAGTCCGACCGTGTGCAGAAGTTTGTAGGTGGACCGCTCCCGCAACCAGAGGGCTCCAGTGCTGAGGCGCATGCCTGCCAGCGCCTCGACGAGCGCGACCTCGGCGGTCTCCGAGATGTCCAGCGAGCGGCCCATCGCGGTGACGATGGTCGCCAGCCCGTACATCTCACTCTCACGAGTCCGATGCTCCTCGTCGAGATGTTCGAGATATCCACGGGCCATCAATGCGGTGAGTCGTTCTGTGACGTCTTCGAGACGGCTCTGCGCGAGCCCGTAGATCTCGTCGTAACGAGGCCTCCCCTGAAGGGGACGTGAAAGCAGCTCGATGGTGGCGCGCCTGTAGACGGCGACTATATCGATGAGCGACTCCAGGGGCATTCCCTGGGCGGCTCTCAGCCTGCCGTAGTCCCGGATTTTCTGGTCGTAGAGCGACCACTGGAGCTCTGTGTCCGTCCGGAGTGACGTAAGCAGGATCTCGATGAATCCCGCGGACATACGGACGAGGTCCTCGCCCGTCTCTCGGCTGAGCCTGACCAGCTCAGGTGATCGAGCGCGCACGACCTCGACTGCCTTGCGTGCCGTCTCGTTCACATCGGCTGCCAGACCGCTCGCGAGCGCACTCAAGAGGTCCGCCGGGTCGACGCCGGAGAACCCCGCCCCAGGTTTCATCCTGAATTAGAGAACGTCGCTGGGACGGCTCACACCTGCTCCCAAAGGCGTCCTCGAGGCCTACTGCAAGTGAGTTAGTCAAAATCCGCCCATCCGTACGGCGACCCAAACCCCCCTGCTGAGCAAAAGTTGTAGCCAGGTTGCCAATCAAGGCACCGGAATTGCGAGGGGTGAATATCAGGACCATGTCAGAAGCGAATGCAGAGTCGGTCGAAGTAACGATTCGAGAGCCGGCCAGTTCATACCAGGCCGGCAACGAAGCGGATTTCGAGCGTTTGTACCAGGCCTCCTACGGAAAGATCCTGGGCACGCTGACCGCGATGCTGGGAGACCGCGCAGCCGCCGAAGATTGCGCGCAGGATGCGTTCGAACGGGCTTACAAGAAGTGGCCTACCTGGCAACCTATTGCTCCGGCTGAGGCGTGGGTGCACCGCATCGCGATCAACGCGGCGGTGTCGTACCAGAGGAAGATGCGGCTGCGTGAGGTCGGCGAGGTGATCCGGCGACTTGGACGCCCCGGCGTGGCGGCGGATCCGCAGGAGATCGTCGAGCACCGAGACCTTGCGACCGCGCTGGCCAAGCTGCCGCCCAAGCAAGCGGCGGCGATCGTCCTCCGTCACTACCACGGCTACACGAACCGCGCGATCGCGCAGGCGCTCGGCATCCCCGAGCGGACTGTGGCGTCGAGGCTTGCGGTGGCGAAGGAGCGGCTGCGAGTCATGCTGCGGCATTCGTACGGACCGCAGGCGGCGGCGGAAGAGGCCGCGGGTGGTTTCGTGGTGGCCACCGACTAGCTCATCCGAAGTCAGACCAACTTGGTTGGGTCGAGCCCTTCTCCTCCCAGGGAGAGGGGCTTTTCCTTATCCCGGGCAGTGTGAAGAAGCGAGACAGATGCGGAAGCGACGGGGGCTAGGGGGTCAGGCCATCTCGCGTCGAGGCGACCTGAGGCGTCTCAGGAGATGCATCACCCGGCGGCGCATCGGACTCCACAAACCATCCTGGGTGCGCTCGAATCGGCGCCGCTCATAGCGCGTGGCATTCGAAATGGCGCACAACGTGCAGCCGCACCCATGTCCGCTGTCGGGAAGTCGCCGTCCGTGCTTGTCGAACCGTGCGCTCGCCAACCGAGTTGGCTTAGTGGGTGCCGGGGAGGTAGTAGTTGCCGCCGTTGTGGTTCAGCCCGGGCGGCTCACCGTACCACTCGTCGCCGTAGCCCAACGTATCGAGGGCTCCCTGCATGAACCGGTGCCACATCGGAGCGGCGATGTAATAGCTATCGGAATTCAGGGTCATCTTCTGACGCCAGTCAGGGTTGCCACCCCATACCACGGCCACCAGATGGGGCGTGTAGCCACCGGTCCACGCGTCGGCGAATGAGTCGGAGGTTCCGGTCTTCGTTCCGACGTGACGGCCAGGCAGCGTGAGCAGTGAGTTATGACCGAAGATCATGGCGCGGTTGTTGTCGTTGGACATGATCTGCTCCATGATGAACGCGACTTTCGGGTCGATGACCTGCTTCTGGCCTTCGCCGTCCACGTGCGCGAACGTGATGTGACCGTGCTTCGACACTTCCTTGATCGCATAAGCAGGCCTGAGAACACCCGAAGCCGCGAGCACCGAAAAGCCCTGCGCCATCTGAAGCGGCGTCTCCCCGTAACCGCCCAGCGTAAGAGACGCACCATATGTGTTCAGTGAATCGTCGGTCGTGTAATTGGGGTTGCCGTTCGCGTCGAAGTGAAGCTGATAGGGCGGAGCGCCCATGGCCCGAGCCATCGAAACCACGCTCGACACCCCGATGCCCAGCTCAACCTTCACTGCGGGGATGTTCAAGGAGTTGCCCATGCAGGCCTGGAGCTGGCAGGTGCCGTGGTACTTCCCGTCGTAGTTCTTCGGCGAATACACCTCACCTGACATCGGGTCTCGGTACGAGAAGGGCCCATCGGCGACCGGCGTCGTCATGCTGAACCGCCCGCTGGCGATGGCCGCCGTGTACGTGAAGATCTTCATCGAAGATCCCGGGTTGCGCGGCGGCC
>VBKD01000058.1 GCA_005888075.1 Chloroflexota bacterium | reverse complement strand
TCAGGTACGCCGCGACGTCACCTTCGGGATAGGTCACCATCGAGCTGCCCTGGCCCAGGATGAGGTCGCCGGTGAAAACGGCGCCATCGTCCGGAAGCAAAAAGCAAAGGTGGTCGGCGCTGTGCCCCGGCGTGTACAGGGCGGTGATGTTGAGCGTGCCCACGCGCACGATGTCGCCGTCGGCCAGCTCCGGATAGCGGCGGACCGCAACGTGACGTGGACCGGCGAGACGCTCGGCGAGCGGCAGGTGGTCGGGATGCGAATGCGTCACCAGCACAACGCCGACCGTCGTGTCGCGCAGCCTTTGGTTCAGCGCTTCCAGATGGCGGTCGTCATCCGGTCCCGGATCGATGACGGCGACCACCGGGCCGGCCTCCACGATCCAGGTGTTGGTCCCGGGCCCGGTGTACGGCCCGGGATTAGGCGCGACGACTCGCTGTACAGCCGTCAACGAGAGGGGTAAGCGGGCAGGTAGATGTCTGCCCCGGCGGGCGGGCTCGCGTCGAGCCAGCCATCGAGGTAGGTGTCGACGATCAGTCGGACGAGCGGCTCGCCCATCTCCGGCACGGCCAGCGGCTTGCGCGCGCCGCCGACCTCGATGCTGACCTTCCACCAGGAGCCGAGCGGTGAGGCGGAAACCGAAACCGTGTCACCGGCCAGCCACTCCCTCATACGACTGAACGCTTCCACCAGGACCGCCTCCGAGCCGAGAACGACCGCGCTGTCGGGCAGGTCCCGGTTGGCCGAAGCCATGGTGAGATTGAGCACGGCCCCCAACACCACGCCACGGGCGGCGTCCTTCCGTTCCGTCGCGGCTGCCTCGACCGCGGCTGCTCGGCGCCCCACCTCCTGGGCCTGCTCAAAAATGCCTTCCAGCATCTCGGGCCGGCCGAAGGCCGCCTGCCGTGCCGACTCCTGAAGCGCCAGCACCGATGAGCGAAGCTTGTGTCCAAGGCGTCCCAGCAGGTAGTGGCGCTGCTCCTCGACGAGCTGCTGGGCGATCTCGGCGCTGCGTCGTGCCTGGGCGAGGCCGGCGTGTTCCGCCCAACCCACCAGCCGCCCGCCGAGCAGCAGCGGCTCCCACGGTCCGCCGGGCGGCGGGAACTCGAGGTCGGCGGGACCATGACGCTGGTGCTCCGGGATGGACTCCATGCCGCCGCCGACCCTCACCCACACCGGCGCGGGCGCACTCATATGGGGCCTAACGTCAAATCAGGGCCGATTCCTGGCAGGGACCGTGAATTTGAAGGTGGTGCCGTCGCGATCACTCGACGCGACCCAGATCTTGCCGCCGAACGACCGCTCCACCACCAGGCTCGAGAGATACAGGCCGAGGCCCAGCCCGCCCTGAGAGCGGCTGCGACCGGCCGGACCTGTCTTTTCGAAAACAGTGTCGAGCTCCGCCGCCGGCAGCCCCTGGCCGTGGTCCGCGACGGTGACCTCGAGCCACCCGCGCTGCGACTGTCTCGCCTCGACGGATACCGGACCCGACGTGTACTCGAGCGCGTTCCCGATGAGGTTGGACAGCACCTGGCCGAGGTGGGCGGGCTCGCAAAGCGCCGCGTGCAGTCCTGCGGGCAGGTTGACCCGAACGGCCGAAGATCGCTCGGGATACCTGTGCGAAAGGACCGCCATCACGCTGTCGATCGCCGCCGCGAGATCGACCGTATCGGGCGAGGGCTCGAAGTGCCGGGTTTCCAGCTTGGCGATGATCAGCTGGCTTTCGACCAGGCTCAGCAGGCGGTCCGAAGACTCGTACGCCTCCTGGAGCAGCGACCGGCGTCCCTTCGCGTCGATGGTTTCGTCCCACTGCATGATGCCGGCCAGCGTGTTCTTCATCGCGGCGGCCGGGCTCCGCACCTCGTGTCCGATCGCACGGAGCATCAGGTCCTTCGCTTCGAGCGCCCGACGCTGGTCGGTCACGTCTTCGTGAAGCGTGAGCACACCGGCCGGCTCCCCCTCGAGTCCCGGGATCACGACGCGGCGCACGTGCACGGTGCGGTCAGGCTTGGACATCTTCAGCTCGAGCGTACCGTCCGCCTCGGCATCCTCGGCCGGCACGGCTCCCGCCTCCGCGTAGATCTCATCAGCGATGCGGCCAGGCATCTCCGCCGCCTGGATGTTGTAGATCGACTCGACCTCAGGGTTGGCGTAGACGATTCGCCCACCCGCGTCCTCCAGCATCACACCGACAGGTGAGTGGCGAAGGATCGCGTTCATCATCCGCCGCTCGTGGTCCAGCGCGTCGACGAGCTCGAGCTGGCCGACGAGGACACCCGCCTGACCGGCCAGCACGGCGGCGAGCCTTCGCGTCTCGGCGCCACCGCTGGTCATGCGCGCGACGAGCAGGCCGGCGAACCTTCCCTCGACCTGAATCGGTATGGCGAATGCATCAGGCGGAGCTCCCAGCAGGTCGAGCAGAGCGCGCAACCGGCGGCCACCGGTGGTCCCGGTCAACACGCGGAGCAGCTGCTCGCTGTCGGTGACCGGCACCTTCGGAGCGTCATCGCCGTTATCGGACCGGCGCACGAGCTGACCGTCTTCGAGGAGCCACAGCTCGCCCTGCGATCCGGCCAGCGCGCGGTCGACCAACCGCCCCATCTCCGAGCGCGCGCGTTCGGGTTCGGTCGGCGTGAGCTCGGCGAAAGCGGCGACGGCTTCCAGGGTGCGAATGCGGCCCCGCGTCTCGGCGACGAGGCGCGAGTTCTCGATGGCAACCGCGGCGTGCCGCGCGAAGTCGAGCGCCGCCGAGCCGGGCTCGGCGAACAGTGTCGACGCGTGCACGCCGCCGATCGCGCCGACGAGACGGTCGCCGTAAAAGAGCGGGATGAGGTTCAACGCATGGTCTGCCGTGACGCCGCTGACGATCCCGGCCGGCGGTGTGCGGTCGTCCTGACTCAACCCCGCCCAGCCCAGCACCTCTTCCGCCGCGGGGTCGCCGCTGCTTCGCGTCGCATTGATGCGTCCTTCGGTGTCGAACGCCCAGCATGCGGCGCCGGCGCTCTCGAGCATCGTTCGCGCCTGGTCGGCGATGTTGGTGACCACGCTCATCAGCTCGTGGCCGGCAAGCGCCGCGAGCTCCTGGATGCGGACCGATTGGGCCAGCGCCAGCTCGTTGGCGTGGTGGAGGCGCATCGTGCGCAGCGCGATCCCTACGACCGGGGCCGCTGTCTCGAGAAGTCTCAACTGCGTCGCCTGGAATCGGACGCCGTCGTTTCGCATCGCCACGAATCCCGCGACCGCGCGCTCGTCCTGCATGATCGACGCCCACACGACGTGGGTTGGTGACTTGGTGAAGATGTAGTTTCCGATCGGCCCTTTCAAATCGGCCGATTCGGCCACGGCATCGATCACGCTGCCGCCACTTTCGATCATCCGCCGGAAGAAGGGCGCGCCGTCGATGGGCACGGGACCTACCGTGCTGGTCTCGCCCCCACGCTGTCCCTTGAAACCCGCGACAGCGCCTGCCACGTCGATGTACGCGAGCACCATGTGAGTCGCCCCCAGGTAGTCGCTCATCACGGCGAACACCGCGTCCGCGATCTGGCGCTCGTCCGAGGCCCCGGCGACGCCCATCTCGAGCACGTGCAGCGCCTCCAACCGAGCGCGTTCGGCCTGCGCCTGCCCGAAGTGATCAGCGTTCGCCAGAGCGAGGCTCACGTGCGCCGCGACGTCCTGCAGCAGCTTCACGTGCCAATCGTCAAAAGCACCTTCGCGATACGACTGGAGCGAAAGCATCGCCGTGATCTTGTCGCCGCTGAGCACTGGCACCCAGACGAAGGAGCGAGACACCTTGCGTCGCTCGCTGGGCGGGCCGGAGACGAAGACCGCGGCGCCTTGCCCGACGGTCCAGACCTCGCGCTCGAGGTCTTTGCTCTCGAAGGTGCGCGCCCATGGCGAATGGCGGACCAGCACGGGTTGCCCGGTCTCGTATGCCTCACGTGACGGCCCGGTGACCGCAAGCGCAACCGGCGGCACCACCTCCTCAACACCGCCGACGTATTGATATCCCTCGGCGATGGGTCCATCAGGAGTCTGGGTGATGGTGGCGAGGATGAAGCCGTCGAAATTCAGGTATCGAGCCAGCCCTTCGCGGAGCGTGCGCATGATCGACCACTTGTCGAGGCTCGACGCGAGGCGGCGGCCGATCGCGTTGACCACCTCGAGCCTTCTTCGCTGGTCTTCGATCGCCTCGTAGCTGCGCGCGTTTCGCAGCGCAAGCGTCACCTCGTCCGAGACAAGCTCCAGGAACGCGGCAGTCGAATCCTCGTATGAGTAGGGCCGCGAGCAAGAGATGCCCAGCGCGCCGTGCGCCGAGCCGCCTTCCTTGAGCGGAACCCACAGCGACGACGTGGGCTGATGCACGAGCAGCGACTTGTTGTCCTCGACCACCTGGCGAGCGGTCGCGACCAGCGGCGAGCGCGCCGGCAGCCACTTCGAGCTCGGCGTGGACTCGGCGTCCACTCGCAGGTATCTCGCGCGGTCGGAGCCGTCCAGCGTCACCATCTCCAGGGCATCGACTGGCAGCAGGTCGCGCAGGGTCGCGTGCAGGCCGTTGAGCACGCTCGTTTCATCCAGGGTCGAGGTCATGGCGCGGGCGATGTTGTTCAAGGCTTCGAGGCGGCGCGCCTGGTTGCGGGTCAGCTCGTTCAGAGACGCGTTGGCGAGCAGAACGCCCAGGCGACGATGCACTTCCTCGAGGAACGTGACCTCGGTTGGTGGCACTCGACGTTTTCGGTAGGACTGGTAGACGACGCTGCCGATCAGCTCTCCCTGATGCTTCACCGGCACCCAGATCGCCAGCTTGGTGTTGCGGCCTGCTCCCGGCCCTTTGCCGATCTCCTGGCGCCTGGATTCGACAGGCAACACAACTGCCTTTGGGTTTTGGTAGTAGCGCGCGTAGGCGGACTCGCGGAGCGGGCGGCGGCGAAACTCCTGGAGCACGCCCGAGTCGATCGGCCACGACCGATACCAGCCCTCGCGCTCGAGCACCTGGAGGAGCACGACGTCATATCCGAATCGGCGCTGGAATCCGCGATACAGGACCTGGACCAGGTCCGCTTCGGTGACACAGCTCCCCAGCTCGTGGATGAGGGCGGTGGCCGACGGTGCCGCCGCTGGAGCAAGCCTGGGCACCGTCTGGAGCTTGACCGGAGGGCGTTTTACCGCTTTAGGTGCAGCGCGCGGCCTCACGGTACGCCGGGGTGATGTGGCCATTGCCACCGATATACTGCCCCAGAAACTGAGGTGCCGTTCACTCCACCCAAGCCAATTGCGCCCACACCCGAAGATTTGCGCGGCTCCACCGTGCTGGTCGTCGACGATGAGCGCGCGTGGCGGGTCATCCTGGAAACCGACCTGAGGATGCTTGGCTACAAAGTCTCGATGGCCGAGGACGCCGACGAGGCGCTCGAGCGAGCCCAGGCCGACAGCCCGGAGGTCGCGATCATCGACCTGATGCTCCCCGAGCCCATGGATGGCTGGGGGCTTTTGAATGAATTGCGGTCACGGGGGCAGAAGGTGCCTGTGATCTTCTACACCGCCTACCCCGTGTTCCCCTCGGGTACAGATGACCCGGATGTCGTCGGCTACATGAGCAAAGCCGTCGACCGAGCCGACCTGTACGCTCTCCTCCCTCCGGCCATTCGGCGCTCACGTGAGCGCCGAAATTCAGACTCCTAGTTGGCTAGAAGAGAAAACCCTCGAGCCATTCCACCCAGTTGGCGCCTGCCGCAACCGCCAGCGCGCCCAGAACAACCACGCCAATGACCACGCCTTGAACCTTGAGTCGCCAAGTCATCCCCAATTTACCCCTTTGTTTTTCCTGTTTTTGCCAGGCCCGGCCGAGAGTATGGACCCCACCCGGCAAGTTCGCGGGCTCAAATTTCGTCAATTCTCGTTAAGAGTGTTATAGCTAGGGCCTTGGAAAATCACAGGCGACGGCGCGAAGCCTCAAATCCGACGAAAAACCGGGACGTGCGCCTACCTCCGCTGCCGCCGGGCCTAGAGGTCTACCGTCCCGCCGACGTCCTGGGGTCGTCAGTCCTGGTCGTGGAAGACGAGGCGGCAATGCAGCAGCAGCTGCGCATCGACCTGCACGACCTCGGCTACCGCCCCTCGGTCGCCTCTTCCGCGCCCGAGGCGATGGAGCTGCTCGAGCACGAACGGGTCGCCGCGGTGCTGCTCGACCTCGTCCTCGATGAGACCGAGGATTCAGGGTTCGACCTCCTGACCTGGATCCGCCAGCACCACCCCGGCCTGCCTGTGATCGTGCTCTCGGCGGCCCAGGTCAACTCGGCCGCCATCCGGCGGGCGTACGAGCTGGGGGCCAGCTCCTATTTCGTCAAGGGCAACGTCCCGATGGCGCACATCTACTCCGACCTGGCCGCACGGCTGGTGGAACGCGGTACCGGGAGACCGGGCACCTACCGGTTCGGGCGGCTGGAGTTCGACCCGACGCGCCGCACGGTCAAGCTGGGCCCGAGCGACGTCAGGCTGACTCAGCAGCAGGCGGCGCTCCTCCTGTTCCTCGCCCAGGGCTCCAAACCGGC
>VBKD01000057.1 GCA_005888075.1 Chloroflexota bacterium | reverse complement strand
GAATTTTGGGGCCCGGCGGCAGTGTGGTCCCGCCGGGCCACGTTCCAGAGGCCGGCTGAAGGGAGAAGGGAAATGGACAAGCCCCACGAGAAAGAACCGGACGAGAAGGATGAGCGCGAGCACAAGGGGAGCTTCGCTACTGGAGAAGAGGACGTGGAGCGTCACCCTGAAGACGAAGCCGAGGGTGATTTCGCGGAAGGCGTCGAGACGAAACCGCAAAGCCACGAACGCAAGCACGAGGGTTCCTTTGCGGAAGGCGAGGCTGAAAGCGAGCAACATCTCGAAGAAGAGTCCGAAGGCGACTTCGCCGAAGGCCAGGAAGAAGATCGGCCCTAAGACCCTCCCTCTCCCCGCAAGAGAGAGGGTCGGGGAGAGGGCGCTGGGAAGCAAAAGGTGAGCTCGCTGCAGACGGACGTGCTCGTCATCGGCGGCGGCTCGACGGGGAGCGGGGTGGCTCGCGACGCGGCCATGCGAGGCTTTTCCACGCTCCTCGTCGAGCGCCGCGACCTCGCCGACGGCACCACGGGCCGTTTCCACGGCCTGCTCCACTCGGGCGGGCGCTACGCGGTCAAGGATCCGCCGGCCGCCATCGAATGCATCAAAGAGAACCTGATCCTGCGCAAGGTTGCGCCCGACTGCATCGAGGACACCGGCGGTGTCTTTGTCGTCACGCCTTGGGACGATCCCGCCTTCGGCGACCGCTTCCTGGCCGGATGCAAGAACACCGGCGTGCCCGTGCACGAGGTGTCGGTCGGCGACACGCTGCGCCGCGAGCCCAGGCTGCACCCCGGCATCAAGCGTGCGTTCACGGTGCCCGACGCGGCCATCGATCCCTGGAAGCTCGTTTGGAGCAACGTGCGCTCAGCGCAGGAGCACGGCGCGCGAATGCTCACCTACCATCGCGTGCTTTCACTCGACGTCGACGGCGGAAAGGTGATGGGCGCGGTTCTGCAGGATGTGAGATCGGGCGACGAGGTCCGCGTGCGTGCCGAGGTCGTCGTGAACGCCGCTGGCGCGTGGGCGGGTCAGATCGCCAGCATGGCCGGCTGCGAGGTGCAGATCCTGCCGGGCAAAGGCGTGATGATCGCCATGAATCACCGGCTGGTGCAGACCGTCCTGAACCGGTGCAAGCTGCCGGGCGACGGCGACATCATCGTCCCCATCCGCACGACCTGCGTCATCGGCACGACG
Organism: Chloroflexota bacterium; assembly: GCA_005888075.1. Lineage (GTDB taxonomy): Bacteria > Chloroflexota > Dormibacteria > Dormibacterales > Dormibacteraceae > 40CM-4-65-16. Next base: position 4,266 of record VBKD01000057.1, on the reverse strand, counting down.
GATGTGCACGTCACCGATCCCGATACGTCCGAGATCACCAAGCACGAGGTGGACTTCATGCTGGACGAGGGCGAGAAGCTCGTGCCCGGATTCCGGCAGGCTCGCGCCCTGCACGCGTGGGCCGGGGTGCGGCCACTCTTTCAAGAGACGCGCGCGAAGGACATCGAGACGCGCGACGTCACCCGGTCGCACGCGCTGCTGGACCACAAGAAGCGCGACGGCGTGGGCGGGTTCGTCACCATCACGGGCGGCAAGACCACGACGTACCGCTTCATGGCTGAGGTGGCGGTGGATGCCGTCTGTGAGCAGCTCGGTGTGCAGCGGCCCTGCAGCACGGCGAAGGAGCGGCTGCCCGGCTCGGAGCGAGGCGCGACGTATCAGCTGGGGGCGCGTCTAGGCGCGCGGGAGCCGCTGCCGCAGTCCGAGGAGATCATCTGTGAGTGCGAGCTGGTCACGCGGTCGCACCTCGACGCCGCGATCGCGCGCCGCGAGACGGACAGCATCGACGACATCCGCAGGCTGCTCCGGATCGGGATGGGCCCTTGCCAGGGCGGCTTCTGCATCTATCGGGCGACGGCCCTGCTGCACGCGGATCGGCACCTCGATTACGCGACCGCCAATCATTCTTTGCTCGATTTCCTCGAGGAACGATGGAAGGGCCTGCATCCGATCCTCTATGGCGATCAGCTCCGGCAGACAAGGCTGGACGACTGGATCTTTCAGGGCCTGTTCGACGTGCGGCACCTGCCGAGATGACCTACGACGTGATCGTCGTGGGAGCGGGACTTGCCGGCCTCACGGCCGCGCTCCGGTTGAGCGAACAAGACCGGCGCGTGCTTGTCATCGCGAAGGGCAACGGCGCGACGCACCTCGCGCCACCGGTCATCGATGTGCTGGGTTATGCCGGCGATAAGCGGATCGAGAGCCCTCAAAAAGCGCTGTCGGGATTCGTCGTGTCGCATCCCGGGCACCCATACGCGAACGTCTCTGCGGACGTCATCGCCGAGTCCCTGGACTGGCTGAGCAGGCGCGTACCCGAGCTGGGCTACCAGGGGCGGCTTGACGAGAACTGGCTGCTGCCGACCGCCGTCGGCGTGCCGAAGCCGTCGGCGCTGGTGCCAGAGTCGATGGTCGCCGGCGACCTCCGTCGCGGCGGCCGGTTTGTTTTCATCGGCCTGCGCGGTCTGAAGGATTTCCACGCGTCCTATCTCGCGGACAACCTGGCCCGAGCTCAGCTTCCGGCTCGAGTCTCGACTCGATTCATCGAGCTCGAACCACCGCACGATCGCAACGCAGACCCCGGAAGCGTCGGGTTCGCTCGCCGGTTTGACGAACCGCGGTTCCGTGACTGGATCGTGCAGGCGCTGGCCGGACAGCTGGAACCCAATGAGAAGGTTGGTTTTCCCGCCGTGCTGGGAATTGAGAAGGCGGGCGAGGTGTGGCGCGACCTGGAGCGCAGGCTGGAGCACCCCGCGTTCGAGGTGCCGCTGCTCCCTCCGTCCGCGCCTGGGATCCGTCTGTACGACGCGCTCGCGCGGGCTCTCCGACAGGCGGGGGCGCGCATCCTCATCGGCGACAGAGTCGCCGCGGGCGGCTCAGAAGGTGGGCGAGTCGCCGAGATCAACGCGCTGACCGCAGCGCGTCCCGTTGCTTATCGCGCGAACTCTTTCGTGCTCGCGACTGGCGGCTTCGCGTCTGGTGGGCTGGAGCTCGATTCGCGCGGATCCGTGCGAGAGACGGTGTTCGGTTTGCCTGTCGCCGGCATGCCCGATGCGGGAGAGCCAATGTTCTCGCCGCGCTACTTCGACACGCATGCGGTGTCGCGTGCGGGCGTCGCGGTCGACGCTCGCCTGCGGCCTGTCGATGAAAAAGGAAAAGTTGTCTTTGAGAATCTGCACGCCGCCGGGGCGATTCTGTCTGGGGCCGTTCCGTGGCGAGAGCACTCGGGCAACGGCATCAGCCTCGCGACTGGCTACGCGGTCGCGGCCGCGATCCTCGAGCACGCTGCGCCACGCATAAGGGTTGACGCGCGTGACTGAGGCGGTACGCGACTCGCTCGACCGTTGCGTCAAGTGCACGATCTGCGAGTCGTTCCGTCCTTTCTCCAAGGTGACGCCGCTCTTTCCGGGGCCGAAGTATGTGGGCCCGCAGGCCGAGCGATATCGCGACGCCGGAATGTCCGCAGATCACTCTGTCGACTACTGCTCGGGCTGCGGGATCTGCACGCAGGTCTGTCCTCAAGGCGTGAAGATCGCCGAGATCAACTCGCAGGCTCGCGCTGCGATGTGGGAGGAGCAGGGCCAAATTGGGCAGGTACAGCTTCGCAACCAGCTCATCGCAAGACCGAGTGTGATCGGCAAGCTCGGCACGCCGGTGGCGCCGCTGGCGAACTGGGCTCTTGGCAACCGGACGCTGCGCGGCCTCGCCCACAACCTCATCGGGATCCATCGGGATGCGGCGATGCCGAAGTTCGCCGGACGCACGTTCCAGCGCTGGGCACGCCGGCACGCCCGCCGAGCCGCTGACAAGACGGTCGTCTACTTCCACGGCTGCGGGACGAACTACTACGAGCCGGCGGCGGGGGAGATGCTGGTCGCCGTGCTCGAGCACAACGGGTTCAATGTGATCATCCCTCCACAGGATTGCTGCGGGCTGCCGCTCCAGTCGAATGGACGGTTCCCCGCCGCGCGCGGTTATGTCAGACGGCTGGTGGCCAATCTCGCGCCCTACGCGCGTGAAGGGATTCCCATCGTTGCCAACTCGACCAGCTGCGGTCTGATGCTCAAGCGCGAAGCGCACGAGATCCTGGGCATCGAGGACGAGGACCTGCAGGTGGTGAGCAAGCAGCTGTTCGACGTGTGCGAGTTCCTGCTGTTTCTCCACGAGAAAGGTGAGCTGCGCACCGACTTTCAGCCGCTGCCGCTCGAGGTTCCGTACCACGCGCCTTGCCAGCAGCGTGGCCACGGGATCGGCAAGCCCGCGCTCGATCTGTTCGCGCTGGTGCCGGAGCTTCGCGTGATCGAGCTCAACATCGACTGCTGCGGCATCGCGGGTACGTACGGCCTGAAGAAGGAGAAGTACGACATCTCGATGGCCGTCGGGGAACCGCTCTTTCGCCAGATACGCGAAGCCAAGCCCGAAGTGGCTGCATGCGGCAGCGAAACTTGCCGGTGGCAGATCGAGCATGGCTCAGGTATCCATGCCGTGCATCCGATAGAGCTGCTGTACCGAGCCTACGGCCTCGATTCCCCCTCTCCCGCTCTGCGGGAGAGGGTTGGGGAGAGGGTCGAGAAAGAACGACTCTGAGACGCCCCATTCCATTTCGCCGCCGCACGCGTAGGATTCCCACTCGCGCGGCGGCGAGTCGGGTGCGATGCAGTTCCAAGCAACCAGTTGGGGAGGAAGGCCAATGAGCGCGACGAATGTGAAGTCGGTCGACATCACCGAGCACGAAGCTGAGCAGGTCGAGCGCGCCAACGCATCGGGACGCACGCCGGTCGTCTTCATCCACGGCTTGTGGCTGCTGCCCAGCAGCTGGGATCGCTGGTCGGCGCTGTTCGAAAACGCGGGCTACAGCGCGGTGACGCCGGGCTGGCCGGATGATCCGCAGACCGTGGACGAGGCCAACGCGCACCCTGATGTTTTTGCGCACAAGACAGTTGGCCAGGTGGCCGACTATGCAGGCGGGGTCATTCGCCGGCTCAACAAGAAACCTGCCGTGATCGGCCACTCTTTTGGCGGGTTGTTGACCCAGATCGTGGCGGGAAGAGGGCTCGCCGCCGCCTCGGTGGCGGTCGATCCGGCGCCGTTCCGCGGTGTGCTGCCGCTTCCTATCTCCGCTCTGCGTGCAGCCAGCCCGGTCCTCAGCAATCCGGCCAATCGCAATCGCGCCGTGCCGCTCACATACGATCAGTTTCGATTCGCTTTCGCGAACGCAGTCAACGAGGACGAGGCCAAGGAGCTGTACGAGACGTACGCGGTGCCGGCGTCAGGCGCGCCGCTGTTCCAGGCCGCGGCAGCCAACCTCAACCCCTGGACCGAGGCCAAGGTCAACACCATCAATCCGGAACGCGGTCCGCTGCTCATCATCTCCGGCGAGAAGGACAACACCGTTCCGTGGGCGATCGCCAACGCCTCTTTCAAGCGGCAGAAGCGAAACCCGGGCGTAACGGAGATCGTTGAGATGCCCAATCGTGGACATGCCCTGACGATCGACAGCGGGTGGCGAGAGGTGGCCGACACCGCGCTCAACTTCGTCAAGAGATA
>VBKD01000056.1 GCA_005888075.1 Chloroflexota bacterium | reverse complement strand
TCGTGGCTCGCCTCTGGCCCACGCGCGAAGGCTCGAACACCGGCAAATCCCTGGATGGCGAGTTCCTTCGGGATCTCGGGATGGGTTGCGATGAGCGGGCTGTCGGCCGTTGGTTCGGCGATGAGCTCGAGGCCCAGACCCTCCGGGTCCGCAAAGCGGAGGCGGTCGCCTTCGAGGATGGCCTCGATCCCGGCCGCCGCCAGCCGGCGCTTCCAGAACTCGAGAGCTGCTTGTGAGGCGACGCGGAACGCGATCCGGTGGATCATGCCGGCGCCTGCCCTACCGCGGGCCAGGCCCGGGTATTCGAAGAAGGTGAGGTCCGAGCCGGGGCTGCCGTCCTCGTCCGCGTAGAAGAGGTGGTAGACGCTGGGGTTGTCCTGGTTGACCGTCTTCTTGACCAGCCGGAGGCCCATCACCCCGGTGTAGAACCGCAGGTTCTGGACCGCGTCGCCGGTGATCGCGCTGATGTGGTGGATTCCGTTGAGCTCTTTCATATCTAAAAGTTGCAATCCGGCCCGAATCCGGTTTGTTCCTGAGCGTAACAAGCGCGCCGTTCGACGTGTAGAGGTACAGAGGGGGCGGCGCCACGCTCCGAGCCCGATCAAAACGTCAGGAGTTGCCCAGCCCGGATAATCGGCTTGTGCCGATTCGGGTGGTTGGGTTCGACGGCGACGACACGCTCTGGCACAGCGAGTCGCATTTCGAGGTCACGCAGACTGCCTTTCGGGATTTGATCCGGCGCCACGTGCCCGACGCTGATGCCGACACTCGGCTGGCCGAGATGGAGATGAAGAACCTCAGCGTCTACGGCTACGGCGTCAAGTCGTTCACGCTGTCGATGCTCGAAACGGCGATCGAGCTGACCGAAGGGCGTATTCCGGCTTCCGACCTCGAGGTGATTCTCAACTGGGGCAAGAAGATGCTGCTCGAGCCGACCGAGCTTCTCGATGGGGTCGAATCGACGCTGCGCGAGCTGAGTCAGAGCTACGACCTGCTGCTGATCACCAAGGGCGATCTGTTCGACCAGGAAAGCAAGCTCGCGAGGTCTGGTTTGGGCGATCTTTTTTTGGGTGTGGAGATCGTCAGTGAGAAGAACGTCGACTCGTATCGCGGCATCTTCACTCGGCGTGGCATCGACGCCGAACAATTCGTGATGGTCGGCAACTCGCTTCGCTCCGATGTGCTCCCGGTTCTGGAGCTCGGCGCGCGTGCGGTGCATATCCCGTATCACGTCACGTGGCATCACGAGCATGTGCCGGAGGAGTCGATGCCGGCATCGGGCTGGCACCGGCTGAGCAGCATCTCAGAGCTCGAGCCGCTGCTGTCGCGGCTCGATGAGAGCTAGGCGGCCCCCACTCGAGGCGCGCCGCCGCCGGTCATGAGCAGGCCGAGCCGTTCTTCCGGCGCATCCGGCGGCTCGATGCTCACGATCTGGCCCTCGTACATGACGGCGATGCGGTCAGACAGCGAGCGGATCTCGTCCAGCTCCGCCGACACGAGAAGGATCGCCGTGCCCGCGTCGCGCTCGGCGATGAGGCGGCGGTGGATGAACTCGATGGCGCCGATGTCGACGCCGCGGGTCGGTTGCGCCGCGATGAGAACTTTGGGATGCGTGCCCATCTCTCGCGCGACGATGACCTTCTGTTGATTGCCGCCGGAGAGATTTCTCACCGCGGTGTTGATGCTGGGCGTGCGGATGTCGAACTCCTTGACGAGCCTTCGCGCCCAGCTCCAGATGGCGTTCAGCTGCAGGACGAATTCATGCCATGCGAACTGGTGCGAGCGCTGCCGGCCAAGGATGAGGTTCTCGGCGATCGAGTAGCTGAGCACCAGGCCCGCGCCACGCCGGTCCTCGGGGATGAACGCGATGCCCGCCTCGCGCTCCGTGCGCGCGTCGAACGTCGTCACGTCGCGATCCCCGAGCAGCACGCGGCCGCCGGTCACGCGCCTGCTTCCGGCCAGCACCTCGGTGAGCTCGCTCTGACCGTTTCCCTCCACTCCGGCGATGCCGAGGATCTCGCCTTCGCGAAGCTCGAAGGACACGCCTTTCAAAGCGGGCACCCCGCGGTCGGAGTTGGCCGTCAGGTTCTCGACCTTGAAGGTGACGGCGCCTGGCTGGGCGGGCTTCTTGTCCACCCGCAGCAGCACCTCGCGGCCGACCATCAGCGTCGCGATACTTTCTTCGTCGGTCTCCTTGGTGGTCAGGTGGCCGACGACCTTGCCTCGTCGCATCACGGTGATGCGGTCGGAGATCTCGAGCACCTCACGCAGCTTGTGGCTGATGAAGATGATCGTCTTGCCCGCCTTGACCAGGTCGCGCAGCACGCCGAAGAGCTCCTTGCTCTCCTGCGGGGTGAGCACTCCGGTCGGCTCGTCCAGGATGAGGATGTTGGCGCCGCGATAAAGCACCTTCACGATCTCTGCTCGCTGTTGCAGCCCGACCGGCAGGTCGCCCATGCGTGCGTCGGGGTCGAGCGCCAAGCCATAGCGGCGAGTCAGCTCTTGGATCGCCTGGCGCGCGTGACGGTGGTCGTAGAAGTCGGGGCCGGTCACAGGCTCGCGGCCCAACATCACGTTCTCACCGACGGTGAAAACGGGAATGAGCATGAAGTGCTGGTGCACCATGCCGATGCCGTGCGCGATCGCGTCTCGCGGACCCGAGATGCGAGCGGGCTTGCCGTCGACCAGGATCTCGCCCGAATCCGCATGCACGAGCCCGTACAGGATGTTCATCAGCGTCGTCTTGCCCGCGCCGTTCTCGCCGACGAGCGCGTGAATCTCACCGGCGCGAACGCTGAAGTCGACATTGCTGTTCGCGAGCACCCCGGGGAACTGTTTGGTGATGCCTCGCAGGTCGACGGCGAGCCGTTCGTCGCTCATTCCGAACCCGGCACGTAGGGGATACCGTCAGCGGCCGGCGGGCTGCTCCTGCCGACCACACCGGCGAGAACGACGAGCGTGATGATGTAGGGCAGCATGCTCAGCAGGTAGGGGGATGCGTGGATGATCGAGTTGTTGGCATAGATCGCCTCGCCCAGCCCAAAGATGAGGCAGGCCCCGAAGGCGCCGAACGGTGTCCACTTGCCGAAGATCATCGCCGCCAGTGCGATGTATCCCCGCCCGTCGGTCATGTTCGGCACGAACGTGTTCGACACCCCGATCGCGAGGAATGCTCCGGAGAGTCCGGACAGCAGGCCACTTGTGATCACGGCGCTGTAGCGGATGAAAAAGACGTTGATGCCGGCAGTATCGGCAGCCTGCGGATGCTCGCCGACGGCGCGGATGCGCAGCCCGATCCGGGTGCGGAACAGCAGCACGTGAATGAGCACGAGAAGCACGAGTGCGACGTACACGACGATGTTCTGCTGAAACAGGACCTTGCCGAAGAAAGGGATCTGGTCGAGCCCGCCGATGCTGATATAGGGCAGCCCTTCGTTCGGTCCGAGGTGGCCGACGTCCTGCAGCCCGAAAATTCGGTTGATCAAGAACACGGTCAGCCCGGCCGCAAAGATGTTGATCGCGATTCCGCTCACGATCTGGTCGGCGCGAAACTGGATCGATACGACCGCGTGCACCGCGGCCATCAGGCCGCCGGCCAGGATGGCCACGCCGGTCGCGAGCCAGGGATTGTGCCACGCGAGGGCGGCGACGACGCCGAAGAAGGCGCCGGTCAGCATCATGCCTTCCATCGCGATGTTGACGACGCCGCTGCGTTCTGAGATGACGCCACCGAGCGCCGGCAGCAGCAGCAGGATCGCCGCGGACAGCGTGGCCTGCCAAAGGTTCGCAGTGAACAGGAGGTGGAGGATGTCCGAGATCGCTGTCATGTCTGAACTGTCGGGGTGGCCGATTCGGACATGAGGCCGGCGGCGGGCGGAAGGTCCGGCGGCAGCGCGGCCGGCTTGCGGCCGAACGGCAGGAGGCGCCTGATCGCGCCGACAAAATTGGCGGCGATGCTGAACAGGATCAGCGCCTGGAGGACCAGAACCAGGTTGGCGGAGATGCCGGCGTCACTCTGCATGACCGCCCCGCCCGCGTGGAGAGCTCCGAGCAGGATCGAAGCCAGGATGATGCCGGTCGCGCTGCCCAGCCCGAGGAGCGCGACTGCGATCGCGTCGAACCCGGTGGTGTCGCTGAAGTACTTGTCGGTGAGGCCGTGGTCGACTCCCGCGATCTGGATGGCACCGGCCAGCCCGGAGAACGCACCCGCGATGAGCATCGTGACGATGATCGTGCGGCGCACGTCGACGCCCGCGTAGCGGGCCGCTCGCTGGCTCTGGCCGACGGCGCGAATCTCGTAACCGAGCGAAGTCCTCCACAGGAGGAAGGCGAACAGAGCGGCCGCGGCGAGCGCGATGAAAAGGCCGGTGTGAACGCGATAGACGCTCGATGGGAGGCCAAAGATGATGAGCGAGTTGTCATGCGGCAGCAAGGTGGGCAGCCTGGCGCCAGGACCGGTCGGCGGCGACGCCGAGAAGCCGTTCGGCGCTTGGAGCGGACCCCCGATGATGAGGAAGCGCACGAGCCACTGCGCGACGTAGTTGAGCATGATGGTGGTCACGACCTCGTGCGCGCCGACCAAAGCCTTCAGCACTCCGGCGATGCCCGCCCACAGCGACCCGGCCAGCATTCCCCCAATCAGCGCAACGGGGATCACCACCGGCGCCGGCCCGTTCCCAAGCTTGATACCGATCACGGTGTAGGTGACCGCGCCCGCCAGGAGCTGGCCTTCGGCTCCGATGTTGAAGAGGCCCGCGCGAAACGGCAGCGCGACGGCGATGCCGGTTGTGATCAGAGGAGTCACGAAAACGATCGTGTTCGAGATCTGGAGGGCGGGGTTTTCGCAGCCGCCGCACAGGGCGCCCAGCCCGCCGCAAAGCAGTCCTTGATAGGCCGCCAGCGGGTCGGCTCCCGCGATGGCCACGATCAAGCCGCCGACTACAAACGCGAAGAGAACCGATCCAAGTGGAACCGCCAGGCCTCGCCCGAGGTTGCGAAGGGCGGTGAATCGGGGGCGGGATTGTGTGCCCGCCCCCGTTGCGTTGGCTATGCCGGAATATCCGCTGGTGGGGTCAGCGTTCCCGCCTTGATCTTCGCCGCCAGGCCGTCGACCTCTGCCTTCACGTCCGCCGGCAGGTTGAAGTTGTCGAGCGTGTAACCGGTCGCGTCGTTCTGGAGGCTGAAACGTGTCTCGCCGCCCTGGAACTTGCCGTTGACGACGCTCTTGATCGAGGTGTAGACGGCGACGTCAACCTTCTTGAGGGCGCTTGCGATCACCGACGGATCGGCGTCCTTCTGGTCGGCGTCCACTCCGAAGCTGTACACCTTCGCCTGGCCCGCCGCCTGCAGGGCGCCAAGACCGCACCCGCCGGCGACCTGGAAGATGAACTCAGCCTTGTTGCCGATCTGGCTCTTGGCGACCGAGCTGCACTTGGTCGGGTCGCTGAAGTCGTTCGAGTAGCCGACCAGCACCTTGATCGACGGGTCCTCCATCGCAGCGGCCCACTTGTAGCCCGCGATGTAGTGGTTGACCGGCGGAATGCTGATGCCGCCCACCGCGCCGATGACGTGCGTGTTGGCCGGGCCCTTGCCCTGCTTCTCCAGCATGCCCGCCATCGCGCCGACGAGGGCGCCTGATTCCTGCTCCTTGAACAGCAGATCCTGGACGTTGGGCAGCTTCAGGTCTTTGAAGCTGGCATCCGTGCCGGCGCCGTCGACGATGGCGAAGTGAACGTTCGGGAACTGGCCGGCCACCGTGCCGATCGCCGGCTGCATGAGGAAGCCGTTGCCGAGCACCAGGTCATAGCCCTTCGAGGCGAAGTTGGTGAGGTTGGGCACGTACTCGTCGCCGTTCTTCGACTCGATGACGTCACCCTTGATGCCAAGGTCTGCGATGGCTTTTTGCAGGCCGACATAGGCGAGGTGGTTGAAGCTCTTGTCGTTGAGACCGCCCGTGTCTGTCACCAGACCCACCTTGATCTGCTTGGCGGTGGTGCCGGGGGAGCTGCCTCCGCACGCCGCGGCGATCATCAACGCGACGGCCGCCAGGCCCAGAATTCCAAGACGTTTATGAACCATTCTTCCTGCCCCCTTTCGACAGAACACATTGGTGATCGGCGAACAGGTCACCGCCTCCTCGGACGACGCGAGATTGTAACCCCTTAACCGTGACGTTACTAGGATTGCCTCGTGGCGCCTCTGGAGATCATCGGCCGCAAGCGCGATGGGCTCGAGCACTCGGCTGAAGAGATCCAGGTTCTGCTTTCCGGATATCTACGCGGAGAGATCCCCGACTACCAGATGGCCGCGTGGCTGATGGCGGTTTGCATCCGAGGGATGACCCGCGCCGAGACCCTGGCCCTCACCCAGACGATGGTTGCCAGCGGCGAGGTCCTCGACCTTTCGGGAATCGAGGGCATCAAGGTCGACAAGCATTCGACCGGTGGAGTCGGGGACAAGGTGACTTTGATCGCGGCGCCGCTGGCGGCAGCATGTGGCGTCAAGGTGCCGAAGCTGAGCGGCCGGGCGCTCGCGCATACCGGCGGGACCCTGGACAAGCTGGAATCGGTGCCGGGCCTGACAGTCGACCTCGAGCCGGAGCGGTTCATCCGCCAGGTGCGCGAGATC
>VBKD01000055.1 GCA_005888075.1 Chloroflexota bacterium | reverse complement strand
CGGCACCTGGCGCGACGCCGAGGGACGTCTGGTGTGGGGGGTCAACGATCTCGACGAGGCGGCGAACCTGCCATACACCTCCGACCTCGTTCGTCTCGCCACCAGCGCCGGCCTCGCGGCTGCCGAGGGTCACCTGTCGATCAACCTGAAAGAAGCCTGCGCGGCCATCCTGGGCGGTTACACGTCTGCGCTGCGGTCCGGTGGCAAACCGATGGTCCTGGCGGAGAACGATCGGTGGCTGCGCAAGATAGCGACCGGGCGCCTGCGCGACCCGGTCGCATTCTGGGCGCGGATCAGCGGGCTTCCGACCGCCCGCGGCCCCCTGCCGAACAGGGTCCAGGAGCTGCTTCTGCAGCGCCTGCCCGACGGCGCGACTCGGGTCAGGTTCGCTCGCCGCCGGGCCGGTTTGGGCAGCCTGGGTCTGGACCGGCTCGTCGCGATCGCCGACTGGGATGGGTCACTGATAGCGCACGAGGCTAAATCGCTGGCTCCGTCCGCCTGGGAGTGGGCGCACACCACCCATGCGAGTGGCCGGATCCACTACCTCGATCTGGTGACCCAGGCGGTTCGGTGTCCCGATCCGACGCTGGAGGTCCGCGACGGTTGGCTGGTCCGCCGTCTCTCGCCGGACTGCAGCCGGATTCTGCTCGAGGAGCTCCCGCAGCGCCGCGACGAGGCGCGCCTCCTGAAGTCGATGGGATGGGAAGCGGGCAACATCCATCTCGGCACCCGCGCCGCCGGGAGGGCCATCGTCATCGACCTGACTCGACGCAAACAGGGCTGGCTGCGCGACGCCGCGACCAGGATGGGTAGGCGGTTGCGGTCGGACTGGAAGGACTGGCGCGCGGCCCAGTCCCGATGACCCTGCGTGCCTATTATCGGTATCCGTGAACCGTGCGAGGGCCTGGCCGGCCGTTCTGGGCCTCGGCATCGCGGCGTCGCAGGCGGGCCACCTGCTCACCTACCAGGTGCTTTTCGGCTCCGCGGCGCAGCGCGTCCAGAGCTCGGGCGCGCACGCCTACTATCCGGCTCTCGCGAAGACATGGCTGGGCGTTAGCGCGGCGGTCCTGGTGGGAGGCCTCCTCCTGGCCGGCCTCGCCCGGATCCTGAGCGGCCGCCCTGCGCCGTCCGCTTCCGCGCCCTCCTACATCAGGCTGCTTGCCCTCCTCTTCACGATCCAGCTGGCGATGTTCGCCGGCCAGGAGACCGCGGAATCGTTGGCCAGCGGCTCCCCCGCCGGTTCGGTGGACGTGCTGCTGCTCACCGGCACCCTCGGCCAGCTCCCGGTCGCGGCCGTCGGTGCGCTCGCCCTTCGCTGGCTGCTGGTTCGCGTCGGTCCCGCGCTTACCGTGGTCCGCTCGGTCCTCACGCTTGTGCCGCAGCCGCGGCCGGTGGCGGCGGCCCTCATCCCGGTGCCGGCCATCGCATACGAGTCTTTGCTGCTGCTGCCGGTAGTGGCGGGCACGATCCGCAAGCGTGGGCCGCCCTCCTCCTAGCGCGTCAGGTCGTAACTGATCGCAGCGTGCGCTCTCGCGCACACATATAAGGAGGAATACATGAACCGAGCTCGGGTTCTCATCGTCGCCGTTGTTCTCATCCTGTTCATCGCCGGCGGCGGTGCGCTGATCTTTGCCAACCGCCATGCCGGGCAGCCTCGCACCGTCGACGTCACCGTCACGGGCGCCAAGACCATGTCACCGCATACATGGTCTGCGAATCAAAACGACACCCTGACGGTGAACATCAAAAGCGACACCGACGGAGAGGTGCATCTCCACGGTTACGACATCCACTTCGACACCAAAGCCGGGCAGACCGTGATCCAGACATTCAAGGCTGACAAGAGCGGCTCCTATGACATCGAGTGGGAAAGCACGAGCACGCCGCTCGGACAGCTGGTCGTGAGCCCATGAGCTTCGCCACTGCGATCTTCCTGCACGGATTCGGGCAGCGATACGACCTGCCCATCGGGTTGGCCCTCTACCTGTACGCGGCGGGTGCCGTGGTGGTCATCTCTTTCGTTCTGGTCGTCCTTTTCGCGGGCGACCAGGTCGGCGCGAAGGCGGTCGAGTATCCCAGACGGGCCGCGCCATTCCTGCTTTCGGTCGCGCGCACACCGTGGCCATGGATGGTGGGTGGCCTGATAGGGCTGCTGGGCTTGCTCAGCATCATCATCACCGGCTTTTTCGGCTCGACCAACAACTACCTCAATCCATCCGAGTTTCTGATGTGGATCTATTTCTGGGCGGCGACGGTGATCCTGTCCGGACTCGTCGGCAACCTCTGGTCTCTGCTCAATCCGTGGACCGCCATCTACAACGCGATCAACAGGATCGTGCCGGTCCGGCCGATCTGGAAACTTCCCAACGTCGGCATCTGGCCGGCGACCGCCGCCTACTTCGCGTTTGCCTGCCTCGAGCTGACCAGTGGAATGTCAGGTCGACCCTGGTTCGTGGCGACCGCCGCGCTGGTCTATTCGGCCGTCACGCTCGCCGGCATGTTCCTGTTCGGCCGTGACGAGTGGCTTGCGCACTGCGAAGGGTTCACGGTGCTCTTCGACATCATTGGCCGCTTCTCACCAGTCGAGGCCGAACGAGACGAAGCGGGGCGGATAGTCGCCGTCTACCTCCGTCCATGGGGCGTGGGGCTGCTCAAGCCCGGACCAGCCGGATGGGACCGGGTGCTGTTCGTAATCCTGATGTTGAGCACGCTCGCGTTCGACGGGATCATCGCGACGAACAACTGGCAAGACTTCACCATCGCGCTCCAACCGATCTGGCTGCCGATGGGGCCGTTTGGGTTCTTCTTCGTCCGCACGCTCGGCCTGGTGCTCTTGACCATCGCCTTCTTGCTCGTCTTCATCACCTCGATGGAGATGGTCATCTATCTGGGCAAGCGCAACGTCGACCTGAAAGCGACAATCACGGCCTTCTCGTACACGCTCGTGCCGATCGCGCTGGTCTACAACGCCGCCCACAACTACAGCTATGTGATGGTGCAGTCACAGGCGTTGATCCCGCTGCTCAACGACCCGCTGGGCAAGGGGTGGCATCTTTGGCCGGCCGTGGCGAGCTTCAAGCCGAGCTTTGCCCTCGCGCAGGCGTCCACCGTCTGGTATGCGCAGGTGATCCTGATCGTCCTTGGGCACGTGATCGCGGTCTACCTGTCGCATCTGCGGGCAGGCGAGCGCTTCCGCACTGCTCAGCGCGCGCTGTTGAGCCAATACCCGATGCTGCTATTGATGGTCTTGTACACGATGACCAGCCTGTGGATCCTTGCTCAGCCGATAACGCGGGAGGTGTGATCATCGGGAACCGATCAGGCCGCAAGCCGGTCTCTCGGACTCCTCCGTGGGTTGCCCCGGTCGCGGTGGTGGTGGTTCTCGCCCTCATCATCGCGGCGTTTCTCTTCATCCGCTGGTACACGACGCCATTGCCGCCCACGGCTCCTTCGAGCGGCACGACACAGCAGGTGGTTGCCACGATCACCTCACTGCCGAGCTCGGAGCTCGAGGCGGTCGGTCAGGGATCGGCCACCAACACGCTCAAGCCGATCACCGGCGCACCCCTCACCGGTCCCACCGGCAAGCCCGAAGTCTTTTATCTCGGCGCCGAGTTCTGCCCCTACTGCGCCGCCGAGCGCTGGCCTCTGATCATCGCGCTTTCGCGTTTCGGAACGTTCACCGGCCTGCAGACCACCACCTCGTCATCGACCGATGTCTTTCCGAACACGCCCACCTTCACCTTTCGGTCGGCGACCTACACGAGCCAGTACATAGATTTCAGGTCCGTTGAGATCAGCGATAGAAACGGCAATCCGCTCCAATCTCCGACCTCGGCGGAGCAAACCATCATCAGCCAGTACGACCCAAGCAGCGTCATCCCGTTCGTCGATTTTGGGAATCGGTACGCCTTCACAGGCGCCACCTATTCGCCCGCGGTCCTGAGCGGCTCGAGCTGGCAGGCCATCGCCGCGTCTCTTCAGCAACCGGATTCGTCCCAGGCGAAGGCGATTCTCGGCTCGGCCAACCTGATCACCGCGGCGATCTGCAGATCGACCGGCGACCAGCCAAGCGCAGTCTGCGCATCGCCTGCGATCCAGGCCTTAGAGCAGAAGCTGTAGTTGCGGCTTCAGGCGCTCGCTTTCTCCGCGAGCGTGGCGGGCGTCGCGGTCTCGATCTACCTGACCGCGGTCCACTACGCGGGCTTCCCCCTGGCCTGTCCGGTCGGCGGGACGATCAACTGCGAAGCGGTCCTCTCCAGCCCTTACGCGGTGATCGCCGGCACCTCTGTCCCGACGTCGGCGGCCGGAATCATCTGGTTTGCCGTCAGTGCCGCGCTGTGGATCCGACGAGATCGACGGGTCCAGTTGGGGTGGTCGGCGATCGGGATGCTCACCGTGTTGTACCTGGTCTTCATAGAGATCGTCCGGATTGGAGCCATCTGCGTCTGGTGCACCGCCGCACACATCCTGGTGCTCGGCATCTTTCTGGTCGCCGTCAGCAGAGCTAGTGTGGGCAGATGATCGGCTGGCCGTTCGATTGGACCGTGTACGCCGGCCTGGTCGCGCTGTACCTCGGCCATGCCTGGCTGGCGCGCGACGCTCCCGACGCCGCACCCAAACACACTCTTTACCTCCTCGCGGGGCTGGCCACTCTGTGGCTCGCCCTCGAGACGCCGATCGACACCATCAGCGACCACTACCTCGACAGCGTGCACATGCTCCAGCACGTTCTCCTGGGATTTGTCGCGCCGCCGCTCATGCTCCTTGGACTGTCGCCCAGCATGGTGGCGCGCGTTCTGCGAATCCCTGGCCTGCGTCTAGTCACCGAACCGGTGCCGGCGCAGGTTCTCGCCGGAGCGACCATGATCGCCTGGCACATCCCGGCCCTGTACGAGGCGACTCTCTACAACGAATTCCCGCTGCACGTCTTCGAGCACCTGACTTTCATCGGCGCGGGCCTGCTGCTTTACTGGCCGATCCTGGAGGCGACCTCGGCCCACGCCCACTGGCGGATGTCGGCCGCCGCCAAGCTCGTCTACATGCTCCTGGCCACGCTGCCACAGGACGGCGTCGCGCTGGCTCTGATCTTCTCGCGCGTCCCCTTTTATGAGTACTACACGCGCGCGCCGCGGCTGATCGAGGGCTACACCGCGCTGATCGACCAGACAATCGCCGGGGCCGTGCTGATGATCTTTGGGAAGATCACGCTCGCCGTCGCCGCTCTCGCCATTTTCTTTCGCTGGTTTGGCGGCGAGCAGCGTGCCGACCGGGGGATAGAATCGCGGGTGGGGGTGCGGTGAAGTACTACGAGAGCATTCTTGATCTCGTCGGGAACACCCCGCTCGTCCGGCTCCACAAGGTCGCGGCCGGGGTCAAGCCGACCATCCTCGCCAAGCTGGAGCAGCTGAATCCGGGCGGCAGTGTCAAAGACCGCATCAGCCTGACCATGATCGAAGAAGCGGAGCGGACGGGTCAGCTGCGTCCCGGCGGCACCATCATCGAGCCAACCTCTGGCAACACAGGCCACGGGCTCGCCATGGTGGCGTCCATCAAGGGTTACAAGATGATCTTCGTCATGCCGGACAAGATGTCGGCGGAGAAGATCAGCCTGCTCAAGGCCTACGGCGCCGAGGTCGTGGTGTGCCCGACCAACGTCGAGCGCGATTCACCGCAGTCCTACTACTCGGTCGCCGAGCGGCTGGCCCACGAGATTCCGGGTGCCTTTCAGCCCAACCAGTATTTCAATCCGCGCAACCCAGAAGCGCATTACCGCACGACGGGACCTGAGATCTGGGAGCAGACCCAGGGCCGGGTCGACTATTTCGTCGCGGGTATGGGGACCGGGGGCACGATCAGCGGCGTGGCCAGGTATCTGAAGGAGCAGAAGCCATCGGTGCAGATCGTCGGCGCCGACCCGGAGGGCTCGCTCTACTCGGGCCCCATCGCGCCATACAAGGTGGAAGGCGTCGGCGAAGATTTCATGCCCGGCACGATGGACATCAAGATCGTGGACCGGATCATCCAGGTCACCGACAAGGAGTCATTCGTGGCGGCGCGGCGCCTGGCGCGCGAGGAAGGCATCCTGGTCGGCGGCTCGTCGGGCATGGCTCTCCACGCGGCGCTCGAGGTCGCGGGTGAGGCCGAGCCGGAGCAGGTCATCGTGGTGCTCTTTCCGGACACCGGCCGCAACTACCTGAGCAAGTTCTTCAACGACGAGTGGATGCGGCAGAACGGTTACCTCGCGCGTCTTGGCGCGGTGCGCATCCGCGAGGTGCTGGCATCGCATCCGCGTGGCGTGCCGCAGCTGGTCACCGTCGAATCAAGCAGATCAGTAGGCGAAGCGATCGATCTGATGCAGCGCTACGGCATCTCTCAGCTACCGGTGGTCGAAGATTCGAATGGTCGCGGCGTCATCGGCACGCTTCAGGAGCGGACGCTGCTCGATCGCGTCTACCGTGATCCAACCGTGGTCACGACCGCGGTCTCGACCGCGATGGATGCACCGTTGAAGGAGGTGCCGGTCGATTCGTCGCTCGACGATGCCTTCGAGCCTCTTCTGCGCGGCGAGCAAGCCGTGCTCATCGTCGAGGATGGCAAGCCGGTCGCGCTCATCACGAGGGCGGACCTGCTCGAGTTCGTCGCGCACCGCGGGCAGAGTTAGGAACGTGTCGAAAGGACCAAACGAGCGCCCCCACCCGACCGGGAGCGCTTCGCGATCCGGGTCGACCTCCCCATCGAGTGGGGAGGAGTGGGGTTTTTCAACCCGAGCGGTACACATCGGTCAGGGGCCTGACCCGGCGACCGGCGCCGTCGTCCAGCCCATCCACCTGGCGACGACTTACGCGCAGGAAGGTGTCGGCAAGCACAAGGGGTTTGAGTACTCGCGGTCGGGCAACCCCACGCGTCAGGCGTTGGAGGAATGCCTCGCCGCTCTCGAAGACGCCAAACACGGGCTTGCTTTCGCGTCAGGACTTGGCGCCGAGACGACGCTGCTCTTTCTGCTGAGCCCGGGCGATCACGTCGTCTACATGG
>VBKD01000248.1 GCA_005888075.1 Chloroflexota bacterium | reverse complement strand
CAGCGGAGGGCCGCCGCGGTTGGCGCGGGATCCGGCGCTCCGGTTCCCGCCGGCGCCTCGAACGCCAAGATCGGCCGCAACGATCCGTGCTGGTGCGGATCAGGAAAGAAATTCAAGCGGTGTCATGGTCGATGAGCCGGGCCAACATGGCAACGCGAGAATCTATTTGGAGAAGTAATGGACGCTGATCTCAATCCCAAAGAGCTCGTGAACCGGATCCTGCAGTTGAAGGAGCACCTTTGACCTTCCTGCCAAGTCCAAACGTGCAGACGAGTTCGACGCGATGCTCGTTCAGCCAGGCGTGTGGGATGACCCAGCCCGGGCCGGCCAGATGGCGCGGGAGGCCGCTGAGCTCCGCCAGCTGATCGGGACCTGGGACCGGCTGGAGAAGCGCGCCCGCGACCTGATCGAGCTCGACCAGCTGGCGGCAGGCGACGCCGAGCTGGGAGCTCAGGTCGCCGACGAAAAGGCCTCCATCGCCGCCGAGCTGCGCTCACGCGAGCTCGACCTGCTCTTCACCGACCCGTACGCCACGCACAACGCGGTGATGACGCTGTCGGTCGGGCAGGGCGGGATCGAGGCACAGGACTGGGTCGAGATGCTGATGCGCATGTATCTCAAGTGGGCCGAGCGCAAACGTTTCGAGACTGAGATCCTCGAGACGTCGCCTGGCGAGGAGGCCGGCCTGAAGAGCGCCACGTTCATCATCCGCGGGCCGCGCGCGTACGGCCTGCTGCGCCCGGAGCATGGCGTTCATCGCCTTGTGCGCATCTCGCCGTTCGATCAGAACCACCGCCGCCACACGTCGTTCGCGCTGGTCGAGGTGATGCCCGAGCTCGAGCGTTCCGACGAGGACGCCGTCGTGATCAATCCCCAGGACCTGCGCATCGACACGTACCGCTCCACCGGCGCCGGCGGCCAGCACGTCAACAAGACCGATTCCGCGGTGCGCATCACGCACCTGCCGACCGGCATCGTGGTCACCTGCCAGAACGAGCGCTCGCAGATGAAGAACCGCGAGATGGCGATGAAGGTGCTGAAGGCTCGACTCTTTCAGCGGCAGCAGCAGGAGGCGGCCGCTCAGCTCGATCAGATACGTGGCCAGGTGATGCCGGCCGAGTTCGGCTCCCAGATCCGAAACTACGTTCTCCAGCCCTACACCCTGGTCAAGGACGTCCGCACTGGATTCGAGATCGGCAACGCTCAGGCGGTGCTCGACGGGGAGATCGACCCCTTCATCGAGAGCTGGCTGCGCTGGCGGTTGAGCAAGAACGGATCTCAGCCTCGATAGGCCTAGTCGAGCGACGCCGCGGCGTTCTGCAAGCCAAGCTAGAGCTCGCGCAAGGTCGCCGCGGCCCCTCCGTTAGATGATTGTTTGGCTCGACTGGAAGGGGTTGGACGGCCTGGGGGCATGAGCTATACTGCCCGCGACCTAGTCGAGCGCGCCCGCCGGCGTCTCACATCACAGCAAGAGACTCAGCTTATGGTTTTAACACCAGATTTCGAAAACCGACCGGTCATCAGCTTCCAGCACGTCTGGAAGACGTACCCGACCGGCACTGAAGCCCTGCGCGACGTCAATCTCGTCGTGCCTGAGGGGGACTTCCTCTTCCTGGTGGGGCCGTCGGGCGCGGGTAAGTCAACCCTGGTACGGCTGCTGATCAGGGAGGAGAAGCCGACCAAGGGCAAGATCTTCGTCGACGGCGTCGAGCTTGGCCGCATGAAGCGGCGGAAGCTTCCCTACTACCGCCGCAAGGTCGGCCTGGTCTTTCAGGATTTCAAGCTCCTGCCGAACCTGACCGTTTACGAGAACGTCGCCTTCGCCCTTCGCCCTCGAACCTCTCGGGTGGCGAGCAGCAGCGCGTGGCCATCGCGCGGGCACTCGTGCATGCGCCGCGATTCATCATCGCGGATGAACCAACAGGCAACCTCGACCCGGCGACCGCGTGGGAGATCATGCAGCTCTTTCTGCGCATCAACGCCCGTGGCGCCACCGTTGTGATGGCGACCCACAACCGAGAGATCGTCGATCTCTTGCGCCGCCGCGTCGTCGCCATCGACGGCGGGCAGATCGCAAGGGACGACCGTTCAGGCCGATACCATGATGATGTTTCGAAATCTCAGATTCGCGCTCAGTAGCGCCTGGCAGAGCTTCTTCCGGAACCTTGCGGTCAGCTTGGCCGCGGTTCTGTCGATAACGCTCATCCTCATTCTGGGGGGTGTCAACCTGCTGGTCGGGCACGCGTTCTCGCAGGTGCTCGACGGTTTCAGGGCGAAGGTCAGCGTGATATCGATCAACATCGGCGACGACACACCCCTGCAAAACGTGTATGACTTTCAGCAGCAGCTGACAACTGATCCGCGGGTCAGCAGTGTGAAGTTCATCACCAAAGATGAGGCGCTGGCCAACTTCAAGCAGGATCCTAACAACTACGTGCTCGCTCAGCAGATCGATGGAAACCCGCTTGACGCGAGGCTCGAGGTCACGGTCACCCAGCTCAGCGACGTGGCCGCAATCGACGCGGTAGGGCGTCAGTGGTCAGGCGTCGATCCGACCAACCCGACCAACTACCAGGGCGACTTCGTCAATCGCATGCTCGTGCTCTCGGAGTGGCTCGGGCTCGCCGGCGTCGCGCTGCTGGCGATCCTGGTGATCATCTCGATCGTGATCGTCATGAACACCATCCGCACCGCGGTCTATCACCGTCGAAAGGAGATCGAGGTGATGAAGCTCGTTGGCGCGACGGAGTGGTTCGTGCGCGGACCGTTTGTGATCGAGG
>VBKD01000247.1 GCA_005888075.1 Chloroflexota bacterium | reverse complement strand
GCCTGCCAGACCTCGGCGTCGCTCTTGAAGCGACTCTCCCGGTTGGTGAGCTCGAAGGGTCCAGTCGCCAGCTGAGTGCGGCTGAGCGAATAGAGGGGCACGTACTCGTCCTTTAGCGTGAGCCCGGGTTCTCTCACCTCCCCCCGGTAAGGCCGTGTCTGCATTGCGATCGACCGGGCGATCTGGAAGCGCACGGAGTCTGGTAGAGACAGAGCTGCATTGGTCGGAGCGTCGACACGGATGTCGTATTCATTCAGGCCACTTCGGAACGTGCCGTTGAAGCTTGGGACGAGGATCGAGGTCATGGTCATCAGGACCAGGATGAGTGCGAACGCGCCGGTGCCCAGGCCAGCCCTAAGGGGCCGCCGCGTCAAGTAGGCAAGCGACGGCCGAAGCGTCGCCCGGGACCCGCCCTGAAGCCAGCCCAGCGGGAGTTCGAGAACACGTAGGTTGGATGCCACGACCAGGCTCAGCCCGAACACTGCAGTGAGGACACCCAGCAGGATCACGGCGCCTGACTCATTCGACGCAATGTCCTTGATCGAGGCCAGGTTGGCGGCCGCCCACAACGCCAGGGCAGCTCCGGTCAACGTCGCCCGCAACCGGTCGGAGATGCGGCCGCCGACCAGGGCCGCCGCCAGGATCACGAAGCCCACCCCGCCGGCCAGCCGGACCGGCAGATTGCCCGCGATCAGAGCCGCGAGTGAGCCCAGGCCGAGGACGGCCAGAAAAGGTCGCTAAGAGCGTCGCCAGCACGATCAGGGAGCCGATCGTGACGGAGAGGGCCACAGAACCGAGCGTGACGGCGTACTGGACAGGCGCGGCGCGGCTCTCCACCGCGACGCTGTGGACCCTGACATACACCAACGCGACTAGGCCGAGGCCGACGAGCGCGCCAGGAACAAGGGCTGCTACGGCGGCGGCCAGACTGTAGATGGCGCCCTCCAGCACTGACAGGGCAACCATGCCGGAACGGCCGAGTCCGAGCGCTCGGAGCACGGCGTGCCGAGGCCGCCTCTCTTCAGCCAGGGCGAGGCCAAGGTTGACAACCAGGGCCGCGCCCGCGAGCGCGACGAACAGGCTTAGCGCGGTATAGAAGCTTCGAGACGAAGCGATCTGTAAGGCCTGGGCGTCGAAGTCCTCGCGCTTGGGTTCCCGGACCCTCAGGCTCCCGCCGCCGGGCAGCCCCAGGAGGGCCGCCCGCACCTGTGGGGCCAGCGCATGTGCCCGATCCATTTCAATCTGGCCTTCGCCGGGACCCGCGACCCGGATCACGTTGATGCCCTGGTCTCCGATCAGCTGGCGCAGATTGGCCAGTGGAGAGAAGAGGGCCGGCCGCAGCGTGTAGGCGCCGGGGCCCTCGGACTTGGCGATACCGGCCAAGCGGAGCTCGGCGTGCTGGGCGCCGATCAAGACGCGGAGCCGGTCACCGGATCGTGCGTCCAGCGCGTTGGCAAGCGAGGCGGAGATCAGCACCTCGTCGATGGCGAGATCCTGACCCAGGGTGGTCCTTCCGTCCGTCAGCTGGTAGCTGCCGAACGGGCCCTCAGCGGCAGGATCGAAACCGACCAGGATTACGAGCGGTTTGACATTGCCGCGGTCGAGGTCGATCACAGAGCTGGTCAGCTCGACTCCCGCCTGCACACCGCCCAGTGACGAGTGCAGTCCCGGATCAGCAGCCAACTCGGTGGCCAGCGCAGGATCGAAGAAGCGGCCTCCGTCGGCGGCGACAAGGTCGACATGACCCCACGCGAGCAAAGCACCTCGCGTCTGGGAGTTATAGAACGAGTCGCCCAGGACCTGCATCGCGAAGATGGCCATCGTTCCGATCATCAGGCCGAGCACTATGATGGCCGACTGCCCAGGCCGCCGGACCGCCTCCCGCAGCGCCAGCCGGGCCAAAAGTGGCCGGCGTATGGCGAGCACGAGAAGCCCGGCGTAGACAATCACGAACAGTCCGATCACGACCACGGCCAGGTTCATCGGACTGCGGCTGCGCGCTCGGCGCTGGCTACCTCGAGACGGCCATCGCGCATACGTAGCGTTCGTCGGGCTCGTTCGGCGACCTGCGGGTTATGGGTGACGAGGACGATCGTCTGCCCGTCTTTATTCATGCGCACAAGCAGCTCGACGATAACTTGCGTGACTTCTGTGTCGAGGTTGCCGGTCGGCTCGTCGGCCCAGACCACCGCTGGCTTATGAACCAAAGCTCGAGCCACCGCCACACGCTGCTGCTCGCCGCCTGACAGCTGATCAGGTCGGTGATTGGCGCGATGGGCGAGGCCCAGAGTTTCCAGCATCTCCAGCGCGCGCCGGCGAGAGTCACGTGAGTTGATGTTCCGAAGCAGGAGCGGGATCTCCACGTTCTCGACCGCGGACAGCACTGGCAGCAGGTTGAAGGCCTGGAAGACAAAGCCCATATGGTCGCGCCGGTAAGCGGTGCGGGCGCGGTCGGACATGGCAGAGAGGTCCTGCGCGTCAACAATCACCTTGCCGCCGTCAAAAGCATCGAGGCCGGAAAGGCAGTTGAGAAGCGTCGTCTTGCCAGAGCCGGATGGACCGACGATGGCGACCATCTCGCCACGCTCGATCTCGAGGTCGATGCCACGCAGGGCCTCGACCTCGTTCGCACCACGGTAGACCTTGCGGAGGCGAACCGCCTGGACGATCGGGCCGTCCATGGATTGCCCCACCATCACGCCTCCTCCCGCCGGTGGCCACGCGCGATCTCCGACAGCTCCCTGTCGTCGGCATAGCGGCGTGGAACTGAAACCACCCGGCAGGCGGTGAGTGCGCGTAGGGTTGCGGTCCGCGAGCCCTTTTCGACCA
>VBKD01000054.1 GCA_005888075.1 Chloroflexota bacterium | reverse complement strand
GACCATTCCGCACGTTCGCTGCCAGACGAGTGCCTCCTGTCTCGTTTTGCGAACGTTTGGTGACAACGGTGCGCATGCGGTGCTCCGAGAGAAGCAGCGTCGCCGCGTAAACTCGATTGACGCCATGGAAGTCCTCAAGATCACGCCTCGTGGCTATTGCCACGGCGTCGTGGATGCGTTCCGGATCGCCAAACGCGTGCGGGAGGAGACGCAAGGCCCCGTCCACATGCTCGGCATGCTCGTCCACAACACGCACGCCACCGACGACCTCCAGGAGCAAGGCATCGCACTGGTTGACCAGCCAGACCGGCTGGCCGGTCTCGAGCAGATCAAAGAGGGCACCGTCATCTTCACCGCTCACGGCGTATCGCCGCAGGTCAAGCAGCGAGCAATCGACCTTGGGTTGAAGCCTGTCGACGCAACCTGCTCAGACGTGGTCCGCACCCACGAGCTCGTCTCCGACCTGGCCCGCCAGGGGTACGAGGTCGTCTACATCGGGCGCAAGGGGCACCCCGAGCCGGAAGGAGTGGTTGGAGAAGCGCCGGGTAAGGTGCACCTGGTCCAGGACCCGCAAGACATCGACGCCCTCGACATCAAGGGCGAGCGCGTCGCGGTGACATGCCAGACCACGCTGTCTGTTTGGGACACCGAGGACATGATCGGACGGGTCAAGGCGCGCTACCCGCAAGCCGAGGTCCACAACGAGATCTGCCGGGCGACCCAGGAGCGGCAGGAGGCGGCCGTCGAAGCCGCGAAAGAGGTCGACCTGGTGATCGTGGTCGGCAGCCCACGGTCTTCCAACTCGCTCCGCCTGGTCGAGGTCGTGAAGAAGCTCGGGCACAAGCCGGCCTACCTCGTCGACCGGTTCGAGGACCTCGATCTCAGCTGGTTTCGCGGCGCCACGAAGGTCGGCGTGACGAGCGGCGCCTCGACCCCGACGCAGCTGACACGCCGAGTGGTCGAGTACCTGGAGGCGCTGGAGGTCCCGGCCTAACCTCTAGCTTTCGCTGCCGCTTCCGCGTAGGCGCCGGATCACACCACCGATGCCGCCCTTGGACCGGTTGGGAGTTGTCGGACCAGAAGGCGCGACCGCGGCGGGCGGTGGGGCGGTCTCGGGCGCGTGGGCGGCACGCGGCTCGTGCTGCTCTTCCTCACGGCCGGCGGTTCCTGCCGGTCTGCGCCGCCGGCGCCTCCTAGACGGCCCGGCGGTTCTCTCGGGCTTGGCGGTCGAGGCGGGCGGAGCGGCCACCGCTGGGGGCTCGGGCAGGATCCCGTTGCTGCCCCGCCGCCTTCGGCGGCGACGCGCCGGCGTGGCGGGCGCGACCGGCCCGGCCGCGGCCGGCTCCGGAGCTCGATGGCGGACCTCCGCGGATTCTCGCTTGACCTTGGCGCCAACCTCGCCCTCGGCGCAAAGCGTCCCGTCGGCGATGTGCACGTCGACGCGCCAGACGACGATCGCGGAGGGCGCGCCGCCGACCGGCGGCCGCTTCTGGGTCAGCGTCCAGCGGGCGAATATCGTGTCCCCGGAATGGATCGGGCGCGGGAACTTCCAGTTCAGCCATTCCCACTCATCGACCAGCGGCACCGGCATGTCGACCGAGCCGAGACCGACCGCGACCGCCACCACCAGGGCGGGCGGAGCGGCGCGAGCGCCATGGTTGGCTTCGATGGTCAGCGGCGAAAGGTCGCCGGCCACACCGGCGAACAGGGCGATGTCGGCATCAGAGATGGTCCGCCGGCGCGTCGTCCATTCGCCGCCTAGAGGGAGATCGTCGAAAGAGAGCGGCTCCAGATCGGGGCGAGTGTACCACCCACCTGGATAGAAGCCGGCCAGGCGAACCAAACGCCGAGTTTCCGGCGTTAACCTATGGCGATTCGAATTTAGGGAGGGTTGGCGTTGGACCTAGCGGCCGTCTTGCTGATCGTGTCCGTCATGCTGGTCGTCGCCTTCCTCCTTCTGACCATCTCTCTGATGAGGCTGCGCGGCACGACGGGCGAGCTGCAGGCCGCGCTCGAGGACGAAAGTGGCGCCCGCGACCGCGCCGCCTTGCTCCTCACGATCGCTTCCGCGGTCAACTCTTCACTGGGTCTCGAGGAGGTGCTGAACGTCGCGCTCACTCACGCCGGGCGGATCATGGGCGCCGTCGCCGGATCGATGTACCTGGTCAGGCAGGGCAAGGCTGAGATGCACCGCGAGGCCTCATACAACCTCACCAACCGCGCCCGCGGCTCGCTGCGCCGCATCGACGAGGAACCGCTGCACTCGGTACTGACTGCAATGCGACCTCTGGTGGTCAAGCTCGACGAGAGGACCGCGCCCGGTCTCGAGGCCGGTGGCCATCCGCAGCATGCCCTCGTGGTGCCGGTCCAACGCTCGGGTCAGCTGATGGGGGCGATGGAGCTCTACCTGACCGGATGGCGCGAGCTGACCGAGGATCAGGCCGACCTCTTGAACGGCGTCGCGTCGCAGGCGGCGATCGCGATTCGCCATGCCCAGCTTTACCAGGCTCAGGAGGAGAACGCTCTGACCGATGAGCTCACGAAGCTGCCCAACCGGCGCGCGCTGGCGCAGCGATTCCTACAGGAGATGCAGCGAGCGCGCAGGCACCGCAAGGCGATCGCGTTCATGATGATCGACCTCGACCATTTCAAGCAGGTCAACGACACGTACGGGCATCTGAACGGCGATGCGGTGCTGGCGGAGCTGGCGCAGATCATCTCGACCGGCGCCCGCGAATCGGATGTATGCGCGCGCTATGGCGGCGAAGAGTTCGCGATGATCCTTCACGAGACAACAGAAGCCGGCGCGCGCACGCTTGCCGATCGCATTCGCGCCAAGGTTGCCGCGGCGACGTTTCCCGGTGGATTGAAGCTCACGATCAGCATCGGTGTCGCCGCCACGGACGAGCCGGCGCTGTTCACCTCTCTGATCGACCGCGCCGACCAGGCGCTGTACGCGGCCAAGCAGGGCGGCCGCAACCAGGTGCGCGTGTCTGACATGAAGGGCCCAGGCGCCAGGCAACACACCAAGCCGGGGGCTCCCGAACCGGTCTAACCTCGATGGAGTGTCAGAGCGACACTTCTGCATCAACTGCGGCACGCCGCTGGTGGCCACGATCATCGAAGGCCGCGAGGTTGAGACGTGTCCGAACGACGGCTTCGTGCTGTGGCATGACCCAAAGGTCGCGACCGCCGTCGTGGTCGAGTCCAACGGCGGCATTGTGCTCGGACGCCGCGCCATCGAGCCGGGTTATGGCCTCTGGTGCCTGCCGGGCGGATTCGTCAATGACGACGAGGATCCCGCCGGTGCGGCGGTGCGTGAATGCATGGAGGAGATAGGCGTTCCGGTCGAGCTCACCGGGTTGTTGGGCGTGTACCACATACCGAAATCGACCGCGGCGAGCATGATCGGAATCGCCTACCGAGGACGTATCGCCGATGGTTTGATCCCGAGCGCGGGCTCGGAGATGCTCGAGGTCGGTGTCTTCACGCTGGACATGCTGCCGCCGTTGGCCTTTCCCAGCCACCAGGGCGTTCTGAGCGAATACCTCAGGTCCCGGGCGCTGCGGGAGGAACTGGAACCTCGACCCGCTTCCGGCGAGGTTCGACGTGCAAGACCGCCATCACGATCGCGAGCAGCACCGACACGACGGCGCATGCGGTGAACCCGGCGGCGTAACCGTAGCCCTGGACGATCGGGCCGAAGATCAGCGGTCCTGCGGCCAACCCCGCGAACAGAATGGTTCCGTACATGCCCATCGTCACGCCACGCGTTGAGCCTGCCGACAGGTCGCCAAAAACCACGCCGACGGCGACGAAGCTCGTGGCCATGAGGGGCGTGCCAAGGGCCAGCACGATGGCCGGCCCGACAAAGCCAGTCAGGTGACCCAACACGATGGTCACCGCCGACCATCCGGCGACTCCCGCGAACACGATCGGCCAGCGCTGTCGAGCCTGGTCGACGATGCGTCCCGCGGGCGGGCGAGACAGGCCGTTGACCACGGCCAGAAGTGCGAGCAGGTAGCCGACCTGCGAGCTCGGCAGGCGCAGCGCTTCCTTGCCGAACACCGGAAGAAACGCTCCCACCGTGCCCCAGACCAGGGTCATGGCCAGCAGGCCGATGGTCACGGGGGCGAACGAACGCTGCTGCACCAGCCGGCGCAGCGGCCCACGAATCGAAAGGCCGCGCCCAGTGTGCTGCCGGGTGCCGCTGGCCACGATCGCCCCTGGGATCGTCAAGACCAGCAGGACGGTCGTCACAGCGATGTCGGTCCTGACGTCGATCCATTTCAGCGCGATGCCGGCGATCGCGGGACCAAGGAAGAAGCCGGCCTGCATGGAAAGGGTCAGCCAGCCCATGGCGCGGCCGAGGCGTCCCCTCGACACGGATTCGGTGACCGCGCTGAATAGCGCAGCCTGCTGCACGCCCGCGCCGAGGCCGCCGAGCACCTGCCAGATGAACAGCGGAGCCACGCTCGGCGTCGCTGCAGTGGCCAGCTGCGATGCGGCACTCAAGCCCAACGCCAGCATGAGTAACGTGCGCGCCCCGAAACGATCGACGAGAACACCGGCGGGTAGGGAGAGGATCGCGCCGGCCAGAGTGGCGACCGAGAACAGCGCGCCGACCTCGAATCGGCTCGCGCCGATGTCATGCGCGTAAAGGGGCACCGTCAGTCCCCGCGCGGCGATCGCGGCAAACGCAGCGGCCGCCGCCACATACAGCGCGACCATGCGTCGAGATCCGGCTGGGATAGACATCGTTCCTAAGATAGCGATGGCAACTCAACACCAGCCGGGTAGCGGCGTAAACAGTCATCCTCCCCATTCATGGGGAGGTGGCGCAAAGCGCCGGAGGGGCGCTAGCTACTGGCTATGAGTCTCAAATCCCCTAAAGGTGGGTGACGCTGCCCGCGCTGTAGGTCTCGCCGTCGATGATGAGCTCGCCTCGTGCGGTGATGTCCTCTGCGATGCCCTCGATCGAACGGCCGGGCAGCGTCAGCCGGACTCTCCGACCCAACGTATCCGACCGTTGTCGCCAGCGGTCGATCACAGCGCTGGGTCCGGCCGCGCTCCAGAGCTCGATCGACGCGCGGAGCCTCTCCAACAGCTCATCTCGCGATTGCTTCAGCATGGCTGCGCCTTCGGGAGCCCAGGTCAGGTTGATGCCGACGCCGCAGATCGCTTTGGACGGGGTGGTCTCGACCAGGATGCCGCCCAGCTTTCCGCCATCGAGCAGGAGGTCGTTGGGCCATTTGAGCCGCACCTGAGGTCCACACGCCTCCGCCGCCGCGACCCCGACGGTCAGGCTCAGCAGAGGGTCCGGCTGGAGGACAAACGAGACCAGCAGGGCGGTGCCTTCGGGCGCTTCCCATCGCCGGTCCATCCGTCCGCGACCGGCGCTCTGGTGATCGGCGACCACGATGGATCCGATCGGCATCTCGCGTGCGATGTCCTGCGTCGACGAAACGGACTCGAGGTAGACGGTCTCTGGCTCATCGCCCACGGTAGGTAAGCTAACTCTCGATGAAGGTTCACCGCGCCGTCACCTTGGTGGTCATGATGCTGATCGCGGTCGGCGCGATCGCGCTCCTGACCGCAGAGGGGATTGCCAACTTTGGCACCCACAGCCTGATCGCGCTTGGAGTCGTCGTGATCGCAGCGGCTGTGAGCGGCGCCGCCTTCAGCTGGAAGCGCTACACGAAGCGGCCTTAGCGTGAAATCCCTCCGGCTCGGGTACAAGGCCTCGGCCGAGCAGTTCGGCCCGCGAGAGCTGCTCGACTTCACCATCGCCGCCGAGGCAAATGGCTTCGACTCCGTTTTCGTAAGTGATCACTTCCAGCCCTGGCGTCACTCGGATGGACATTCGCCGTTTGCTTTCTCGTGGCTCGGGGCGGCCGGCGAAAGAACGCAGCGCGTGTCCCTCGGGACATCGGTGGTGACTCCGACATTCCGTTATCACCCCGCGCTTGTGGCTCAGGCGTTCGGCACGCTGGGTTCGCTCTTTCCCGGCCGCATGATCCTGGGGCTTGGCACTGGGGAGCACCTCAATGAAGGCGCGCTTGGCGTCCAGTGGCCCGACAACCGCGAACGCTTCGCCCGGTTGCGCGAGGCCGTCCGGCTCATCCGCCAGCTCTGGGCGGAGCAGTCCGTGACTTTCGACGGCGATTACTACCACACGCGCAACGCGACGATCTACGACCGGCCTGAGCAACCGATTCCGATCTGGGTCAGCGCGGGTGGGCCGCAGGTGGCGAAGTTCGCGGGTCGCGCTGGAGACGGCCTCATCTGCACCTCGGGCAAGGGAATGGACCTGTACTCCGACCAGTTGCTGCCTTCATTCGCCGATGGCGCCAAAGAATCAGGTCGCGACGCGGGCGAGCTCGACAAGATGATCGAGATCAAGGTGTCCTACGGGGAGATGGAGCGTCAGGCCAGGTCGGTCGAGGATGTCGCCCATCGCCGCTGGCTCGTTTCAGACGACCCGGACGAACACATCGAACAGCTGCGCCCCTACCTGGAGCTCGGCTTCAACCATCTGGTGTTCCACGCGCCGGGCGAGGGGCAGAAGCGATTCCTGGAGCTCTACGGTTCACAGATCCTGCCTCGCATCAGGGACCGGTGGGGTTAAGCAAATGACCACCTGGGTCGTCGTCCTGGTCAAAGACTTCAACTCGGCAAAGCAGAGGCTGCAGCCGGCGCTGGCGCCGGCATCCAGGCGCGCTCTGGCGCGGCGCAACGCCCAGCTCGCGGTCCGTGCCGCGTCCGCCGGCGACCACATTCTTGTCGTCGCTGGGAGCGAAGAGGTGGCGGAAAGCGCCCGAAAGTGGGGCGCGGCGGAAGTCCTGCCGGAGCTGCGGCAGGAGGGTCAGAACGTGGCAGCGCGCCGCGGCATCAACCGGGCGATCGAGGCGGGCGCTGACGCGGTGCTTCTGCTCTCGAGCGACCTGCCGCTGGTGACACGCGATGCGGTGCGGGCGGTGCTTGACGCCGCCGCGAGCTTCCAAGCGCCGATTGCGATGGCTGTACCGGCCGTCGGCCGCGGCGGCACGAATGCGCTGTACCTGCGACCGCCGGAAGCCATCGCTCTCCATTTCGGCGACGACTCGCTGGCGAAGTTCCGGCACGAAGCCGAGACTCACGGCGTCGAGTTCGTGATCCACGAGTCAGATGCGATGGCCCTCGACGTCGATGAGCCGTCTGACCTCGTCCTGATGCGCCGCGCGGTGTGAAGCGGGTCGAGCTGATCGCCGTCGACGGCGTGCCGGAGGTGCAGCCAGGCGACGATCTCGGCGAGATGATCGGCTCGCGCGCGATCCTGCAGGCTGGGGACGTGGTGGTGGTGGCGCAAAAAGTTGTCTCCAAGGCCGAGGGGCGAATCGTCGACCTCGACACGATCACAGTCACCGCGCGCGCCGTCGACATCGCTGCGCGACTTATCGCGAGGCCGGATCCTAGGATGGTCCAGGTTGCGCTGAATGAGAGCGTGCGGGTCTTGCGCTCCGAACGTGTTCTCATCACTGAGACGCGCCACGGGTTTGTATGCGCCAACAGCGGCGTCGACCACTCGAATGTCGGCGGTCGAAACGCGCTCACGCTGCTGCCGCTCGACCCCGATGCCAGCGCCTCGCGCCTTCGTGACAGGTTGCGCGAGGTCACAGGAGTGGAAGTGGGCGTGATCGTCTCCGACACCTTCGGACGTCCGTGGAGACTTGGCATCGTCAACGTCGCACTTGGCGTCGCGGGGTTGCCGGCCCTCGTCGACCTGCGCGGAAGTCTCGACGACGACGGGAAGCCGCTCCACGCGACGGTCCTGGCCGTCGCGGATGACGCGGCCGCCGCGGCTGGAATCGTCATGGGAAAGACGGGTCGCTCGCCGGCGGTCATTGTGCGGGGAGCTCAGCTTGCGGGCGGCGGCACCGGGCGTGAGCTGATCCGCGCGCCGGAAGAAGACCTGTTCCGATGAAGGTTGTCGTCCTGGCGGGCGGTACAGGGGGCGCCGCGCTGGCCGCCGGGATCCAGGCCGCTGCGCCGCACGTCGAGCTGACAGTGGTGGCGAACACGGCGGACGATGACGAGTTCTGGGGACTTCTCGTCTGTCCGGACATTGACGCGGTCATCTATCGCCTGGCCGGGATCTTCAACGCCAAAGCCGGATACGGCGTCGTCGACGAGACGTTTCATGTACTCGAAACGATGCGGCGCATAGGCGAGGACGCGTGGTTCCACATCGGTGACCACGACCTTGCGACGCATCTGATTCGCGCCGATCTGCTGCGTCGAGGCTGCACGCTGACCGAGACTTCACTGGAGCTGTGCCGTCGATTCGGCATCAAGGCGCGGGTGATACCGATGTCCGATGAGCCTGTGCGAACCCGCTTCACCACCGAAGCCGGCGAGCTTTCCTTTCAGGAATATTTCGTGCGTGAAAGGCTCAGACCGAAGCTGCTCGCCATCGACTTCGCGGGCCTGAGCCTGGCGCGCCCGACGCCCGAGGTCCTGTCCGCTCTCAGTGAGGCGGACCTGGTGATCATCGGCCCTTCCAATCCGCTCATCTCGATCGCGCCCATCCTGCGACTCACGCGTGAATATCTGCCGCGCTCGCGCACGGTCGCGGTGACGCCGATCGTCGGCGGGGTTGCCCTGAAAGGCCCGACTGTCGAGATGATGAACGCGCTGGGATCAGACCCGAATCCTGTCGCTGTGGCGGAGATGTACCGCGACGTGGCGTCAGGCTTCGTGCTCGACGAGCGCGATCAAGGTCTTGTACCCGGGATCGAAGCGCACGGTTATCGAACCATCGTCTGCGACACCGTCATGCGTGACGATGGCCGCGTGCTGGCGGAGTGCCTCCTAAGCTGGGTGTGAGTTGGCGACCATCACCAGGACGCCGATGAGCACCATCACCAGGCCGATCACCAAGATCGCGTACTGTGCGACGGCGACCAGCGAGCTGGGCGGACGCTTTATCTCGCCCTCGGGCGCATCCATGCTGGGCGCTTCGCCCGACGAAAGCTGCCACGAGCTCGCCGGTCCTGGCGCTTCTGCCTTCTTCTTGCTGTCGCTTTCAGTCGTTTGGCCGGCGCCCTTTTGCTCGGTCACCACCGACCAGGCCGCGCCGCCGCCCGCCGCGGCCGCACGTGTGGGCTCGACCGGCGCCATGGGCTCAGGCTCGACCGGTGCGACACGTTCCGACGGTGCCGGCCCCGGGGTCCACTGCTCCTCGTATGGAGGCGGGGCGGGGGCGGCCTCGGGCGCAGGCATGAAGGGCTCAGCCGGAGGCTGAAAGGCCGGCGTCTCGGGTTGAGCGGGCGGAGCCGCGGTCGGTCCCATATCCCACATCGATTGCCCGGGGGCCTCAGGCGGCCGGGCTGGAGCAGCCGGAGCCTCTGGAGGAGGTTGGTAAGCCGAGGGCTGGTAGGTCACGGTGGGCGCGATCGGCGCCACAGGCTTTGCCCACGTCGCCTGCGGCGCGGGTGGCGCCGCGACGGGGGCTACGGGTTCGGCGGCTTTCTCGGCGTGACCATGGGGCGTGAGCGTGCGCTGCCGTGCGGCTCGCACCTTGTGCTCGATCTGAGATCGGCGGGCTGAATACATCGAACGCTTGTCCACCGACTTGCGGCGCATGACAAAAACGATGGCCACAAGGCCCACGATGGCGACGAAGGGGCCGACCAGAAGGATCATAAGGGTCCGATTATCGGGGATCGGTCCATATGTGACAATCGGCCTGGTGGCCCTTTACGATCGCGTGCAGTCCGAGATGGTCGAAGCGCGGAGACGTCGGGATGACGTCGCGCTCAGCACTCTGTCACTGCTCAAAAGCGAGCTGGTGAAGGCCAGCAAGGATGTCGCGGCCTCCGGTATCGACGATGAGCTGGTCGTCCGCGTGGCGCGAAAAGAGGTCAAGAGGCGCGAAGAGGCGATCGAGGTGTATCGCAAGGCCGGGCGTGCCGAATCGGCGAAGCGCGAAGAGGCCGAGATGGAGGTGCTGCGCGGATTCCTGCCCGCCGCCATGACCGAGCAAGACGTCGAGGCGGAGGTGCGGGCGGTCATCACTGAGCTGAAGCCGGATGGCCCGAAGGCTTTCGGGGCCGTCATGAAAGCGGCAACGGCAAGACTTGCCGGCAGGGCGGAGGGTTCCCAGGTCGCCGCGGCCGCGCGAAAGCTGCTTGGCGCCTAAGCCCCCGAAGCCCGCTCCCGCGAAGCGCAAGAAGGCCTGGATGACTCCGGCGCCGCCGCGCGGCGCTCGAAGTAGGGCGATGCTCACGGTGGAGCGACTTCGCGACCTGTATCCGGCAGCGACCGAGCTTGCGCATCAGAACCCGTTCGAGCTGCTGATCGCGACCATCCTCTCCGCACAGACGACAGATCGCTCGGTGAACCTCGTGACCCCTGAGCTGTTTCGACGCTATCCCACCGCTGCGGACCTGGCGGCGGCTGATCCTGCCGTGGTCGAGACTTTGATCAAACCCACGGGATTCTTCCGGCTCAAGGCGCGCCGCATCATCTCCGCGGCGCGCAAGCTCGTCGACCTGTTCGGGGGCAACGTGCCAGGCACGCTCGATGACCTGGTCAAGGTTCCGGGCATCGGGCGCAAGACCGCCAACGTCATCCTTGGCGCCGGCTTCGGTGTGCCGGGTTTCGCGGTCGACACGCATGTCATCCGGCTGACCAACCGCTTGAAGCTGGTCGCGACGAAGGACCCCGTGAAGATCGAGCGGCAGGTGTGCGCGATGGTGCCGAAAGAGGAGTGGACCGGGCTTTCGCTTCGTCTCATCCTGCACGGGCGCAGGGTGTGCGTCGCTCGGCGGCCGCGGTGCGAGGAGTGCGTGCTGAACGACTTCTGCCCCTCGTCGACGGTCCGCCCAAAGGCCCGCCGAAAAGCACAGTAGACAAGTGTCTTAACAGCAACCACGGCAAACCGTGGCGGTCGATCTGCTTTGATTGCTCGCGCCAATGGATCAGCTCCGCGTCTTGCAGGTTGGCTTGGGCGGCTGGGGCCGCGACTGGGCCCAGCGAATCATTCCGGAAGTGGCGGAGGTCGACCTGGTCGGTTACGTGGATCCCGACCCGAACGCGCTGGCACGCCTTCGCGACGCGGTACCCGTAGCCTCCGAGCAGTGCTTCTTGACCCTGGAGCACGCGATCGAGTCGACGAAGCCGGACGCGGTGCTCGTCACGGCTACCCTTCCGGGGCACGCCCCCATCACAAGGGCAGCGCTCGGGGCCGGACTCCACGTCCTGGTGGAGAAGCCATTTGCCGAGACGGTGGATGTGGCGCGACAGCTGGTCGACCTGGCAGCGGCTCAACGGAGGGTAATCATGGTCAGCCAGAACTACCGCTTCTTTCCTGCCGCGAGGAGGGTCGCGCAGCTCGTCGGCGAGGCGCGACTCGGCAGATTGCACGAGGTCTCGATCGACTTTCGCCGCTATTCGCCGGGTACCGCGAACGGTCGCAGCCGGCACCACTTCGAAGACCAGCCGCTCCTGGTGGACATGTCCATTCACCACTTCGACCTGCTCCGCCTGATCCTGGATCGCGAACCGGAAAGCATCTACTGCGAGGCGTGGAACCCGGGCTGGACTGGCTTCAGCGGCCCGTCAGTCGCGGTCGCGTCGATAGATTTCGGAGGCGACATCGTTGTGAGCTATCGCGGAAGCTGGGTCAGCACCGGGCCGGTCACGCCCTGGTCGGGCGAGTGGCGAATGGACTTCGCACACGGCCAGGTCCTGTGGACGAGCCGCGACGATGACGGAGCCAGGCACGACCGGGTTGTGCTTCACAAGCCTG
>VBKD01000053.1 GCA_005888075.1 Chloroflexota bacterium | reverse complement strand
CGGACGAAGCCTGGATGTGGGACGCCTTTACCTCCGCCGGTCCCTTCACGTCGAGCAGCAGCGTCACCGGGTCCTCGGTGAAGCTCTTCAGGCGAAGGTTCTTGATGTTGAGGATGACCTCGGTCACGTCCTCCTTCACGTGCGGGATCGCAGTGAACTCGTGCGCCACACCGTCGATCTGGATCGACGTCACGCCCGCGCCCCAAAGCGACGAGAGCAGCACGCGGCGCAGCGTGTTGCCGAGCGTCGTGCCAAACCCCGGGTCCAGCGGCTCGATGTCGAACTTGCCGTAGTTCGCGCTCGTCTCGAGCTTGCGGACCTGAGGGGTCACTGTCATCTGAGTGTCAATTGCCAACTGGGTTTTTTATCCTCCGCTACCTTGAATAGAACTCAACGATCAACTGCTCCTCAACCCCGGGCTCCATCTCGTGGCGCTCCGGCCGGGCGAGGATCTTGGCGGACTTGTCGTCCGTATTGAATGAAAGCCATGCGGGCACCGGGCGAACTTTCGACGCCTCCAGCGCCACATCGAACACGCCGTTTGACGGCCTGACCTTGACGACGTCACCCGGCTTCACCTGGTACGAGGGAACGTTGACCAGCTTGCCGTTGACGTCGAAGTGTCGGTGGGTTACCAATTGCCGGGCCTGCTTGCGCGACGCGCCGAGGCCGAGGCGGTAGACGACGTTGTCCAGCCGGAGCTCGAGGTGTCGCAGCAGGTTCACGCCGGTGACGCCGGGTTCGTTGGAAGCGGTATTGAAGTAGTTGCGGAACTGCTTCTCCAGCAACCCGTAGATGCGGCGCGCCTTCTGCTTCGCGCGCAGCTGGATGCCGTAGTCCGACGTCTTGCGCTTGCGCGCCTGACCGTGCATGCCGGGCGCGAACGCGCGGCGCTCGATGGCGCATTTCGGCGTGTAGCAGCGCTCGCCTTTCAGGTAGAGCTTGGCGCCCTCGCGACGGCAGAAACGGCAGACTGGGCCGCTGTAATTCGCCATTACACGCGCCTCCGCTTCGGCGGACGGCAACCGTTGTGCGGGATCGGCGTCACGTCAACGATGGCGCTGACCTCAAGCCCGGTTGCCTGCAGCGATCGGATCGCGGCCTCGCGGCCGGCGCCCGGACCGCGGACGAAAACCTCGATCGAGCGCATGCCGTGCTCGAGCGCGCGCTTCGCGGTCGCCTCGGCGGTTACCTGCGCGGCGAACGGTGTCGACTTGCGGCTGCCCTTGAAGCCCTGCGCACCGGCGGAGCCCCACGCGATGACATTGCCGTCGACATCGCTGATCGAGACGATCGTGTTGTTGAACGTGCTCTGGATGTGCGCCTGGCCCGCGACGACGTTCTTGCGCTCCCGCCGGCGGGTTCGGACGACCTTCTTCTTTGCCATTACTTGCCTGCTTTGACCTTCTTCTTGCCGGCCACAGCGCGCTTCGGTCCTCGCCGGCTGCGCGCGTTCGTGCGCGTGCGCTGGCCGCGGACGGGCAGGCCGCGGCGGTGCCGCTGCCCGCGGTAGGAGCCGATCTCGGTCAGGCGCTTGATGTTGTTCGCGACCTCACGCCGGAGGTCACCCTCGATGAGGATCTCCTTGGCGGTGGCCATGCGGTCGATGATCTGCCGCAGGCGGCCGACCTCCTCCTCGCTGAGGTCCTTGGTCCTCGCCTCGGGGTTGATGTTCGCCGCCTTGATGACCTTCTCCGCGGTGGTGTTCCCGACGCCGTGGATGTAGGTCAACGAGATGACGACTCGCTTCTGCGGGGGTATGTCTACGCCGGCGATTCTCGCCATATGCTCCTCAGCCCTGCCTCTGCTTGTGCTTGGGCGTCTTGGAGCAGATCACGCGGACCACTCCATTTCGCTTGATCACCTTGCAGCTCGGACACATCTTCTTTACGGACGGACGGACCTTCATTTCCTTATCTCTCGAATTCGCCCTCGCGATCGGTCGCTGGTCGAAAGCTCGACCCCCACCTTGTCCCCGGCAAGGAGCCGGGTGAAGTGGGTGCCTGCACGATCGGCGACGTGAGCCAGGACCTTCGCCCCGTTTTCGAGCTCAACCCGGTAGACACCGTTGGGAAGAGGCTCCACCACGACCCCCTTCACGAGTGGGGAGCGTTGGGGCACGAACGGCGAGTATACCAAAGCTTGAGCGCCCCCACCCGGCGCTTTGCGCCGACCTCCCCGGCAAGCGGGGAGGTGACTTGCTCAAATCGCATCAGACCATCGGGTTGGCGGTCAGGACCAGGGGGCCCTTTTCGGTGATCGCGACGGTGTGCTCGAAGTAGGCGGACAGCTTGCCGTCGGCGGTGCAGATCGTCCAGCCGTCCGGCTTCATGTACACCTCGTGGGACCCGGCATTGACCATTGGCTCGATCGCCAGGGTCATGCCCGGCTTGAGGCGGGGCGGAGTGCCGGGGGTGCCAAAGTTGGGCACCTGGGGGTCCTCGTGCATCTGGCGGCCGATCCCGTGGCCGACGAACTGGCGGATGACCGAGAAGCCGGCCTTCTCGACGTGCCGCTGGATCGCGGACGAGATGTCCCCGAGGTAGCCGCCGGGGCGGGCCTTGTCGATTCCGACGTAA
Source organism: Chloroflexota bacterium (assembly GCA_005888075.1). Classification (GTDB taxonomy): domain Bacteria; phylum Chloroflexota; class Dormibacteria; order Dormibacterales; family Dormibacteraceae; genus 40CM-4-65-16. The sequence goes on along the minus strand of VBKD01000053.1, from coordinate 3,964 downwards.
AGGGCCTCCTCCGTGACCTTCAGGAGCCGCTTGGCGTCGGGGGCGATCTCGCCCACGCCTACCGTGACGCCTACGTCGGCCCAAAAGCCGTCGAGGATCAAGCCCAGGTCCAGGCTCACCAGGTCGCCGCCCTGGATCTTGCGGTTGCCGGGGATGCCGTGGACGGCCTCGTCGTTGATCGAGACGCAGATCGAGCGCGGGAAGCCGTTGTAGCCCAGGAACCCGGGGGTGGCCCCGCCGTCGCGGATCAGCTTATCGGCGATCCGGTCGAGCTCGATGGTCTTGACGCCCGGCTGGCAAGCCGCCTTGAGGGGCGGCAGGACGGACGCCAGCAGGCCGCCCGCACGGGCCATGAGTTCGATCTCGTGAGCTGTCTTGAGGTTGATCATGTGGTTCTTTTGGCTGCTTTTGCTGGGGCCGTACCGTTGGGCCCAACGGCTTCCAGGACCTGGCGGCTTATCTCTTCGATTGTCCCCCGTCCGTCGATCTCGGAAACCAGGCCCTCCACGTCGTAGTGGTCGAGCACCGGCACCGTCTTCTCCAGGTAGATCTCGATGCGGGGCCTGACCGCCTCGGGCTTGTCGTCCTCTCGCTGGACCAGCGCGCTGCCGTCCGACTCGCAGGCGGCTGTCCCGGGCGGGTAGGTGCGCTGGCAGGTGGGGCAAACCAGCCGGCCGGAGAGGCGGTGCAGCAGCTGATCGACGGGGACCTTCAGGTAGATCACGCGGTCGATCCCCTTCCCGAGCTCGTCGACCAGCGCATCCAGGGCCTCGGCCTGTGGGACCGTTCGGGGAAAGCCGTCGATGATGAAGCCGGGTTCGCAGTCCGGCTGGCGGAGGCGGTTGCGGATGATCCCGATCATGATGTCGTCCGATACGTACTTGCCTTCCGCCAGGATCGGCTGCGCCTTGCGGCCCAGCTCGGTGCCGGCCTGGATCTCCGCCCTGAGCATGTCGCCCGTGGCGATGTGCGGAATGCTGAAGCGGCTCCGCAGCATGTTCGCCTGCGTGCCCTTGCCACTGCCCGGAGCGCCATAGAGGAGGAGGTTCACCGTATGAATCCTCGGTATTGGCGCATCACGAGCTGGGTCTGCAGCTGTTTCATCGTGTCGAGCGCGACGCCGACGACGATCAGGATCGCAGTGCCTCCCAGGTACATCTGTTGAGTGTTGATCCCCGAGATCTTGGACGTGGCGATGGGCAAAATGACCGTGATGAAGCCCAGGAAGCACGCGCCGACGAACGTGATGCGATTCATCACCGCCTGGAGATAGTCCGCGGTTGGACGTCCCGGGCGGATTCCCGGGATGAAGCTCGAGTAGCGTTTAAGGTTGTCCGCCACTTCGTTCACGTCGAACGTGATCGCCGTGTAGAAGTACGTGAACCCGAACGTGAAGAGGAAATACAGGGCGTTGTAGGTGATCGCCATCGGAATGTTCGCCGTGTTCGGCGCAAAGTTGCCACGAATCCATGCGGCGGCCTTGTAGTACCAGGTGTCGGGCGGCGCGGCCGTGAAGTAGTTGGCCAGGATCGTCGGCAAGAACATCACCGAGATCGCGAAGATGATCGGAATCACGCCGGCGTGGTTGACGCGTAGCGGCAGGAAGCTCGCGCGGCTCTGCACCTGCTTCAACCCGACCGTGCGCTGCGCCGATTGGATGGGGATCTTTCGGACCGCCTGCTGGACCTCGATGATCACCGCGGTCATGCCAAGCGCGACCAGCCCGAAGATGATGAAGGGGATGTAATCCGCAAGTCCGCCACCCGCGGAGCGGGCGGCGAACACGCCGGCGATGCTGGCGGGGCCGCGGCCGATGATGCCGGCGAAGATGATCAGCGAGACGCCGTTCCCGATGCCGTGCTCGGTGATGAGCTCACCGAACCACATCAGCATGATCGTCCCCGCGGTCAGCACCAGGATGATCTGGACACGCTGGAACCAGTCGAGCGGACCCAGGATCGCGGGGCTGGTGTTCTGGAACAGCACGGTGAAGCCATAGGCCTGGCCGGCACCCAGCGCGACTGTCAGGTAGCGGCTCCAGCGGTTGATGCGGCGCCGTCCCTGCTCGCCTTCTTTGGAGATCTCCTTGATGCGCTCGGAGATCACCGTCATCAGCTGCATGATGATCGTGGCGTTGATGTAGGGGTTCATGCCCATCGCCACGATGGAAAAGCGCGACAGGCCGCCGCCTGAGAAGAGGTCGAGCAGCCCGAGCAATGCCTGCGAGTTGAAGAGGTTGGCCAGCGCCGCCTGGCTCGCGCCAGGGATCGCGATGTTGGCGAAGAACCTGAAGAGGATCAGGATGCCGCCCGTGAACAGGATCTTGTTGCGAAGCTCGGGCAGCCGGATGGCGTTGATCAACGCCTCGAGCATGTTCATGGCCTAGGACTCGTCGGGAGGGGTGGCCTCCTCGACTGCCGCCTCTGGGGCGCCCCTTTTCGCTCGGGCGGGCTTCGCCTCCGCGGATACCGTTTCGGCTTCCTCTGGCTTCGGCGCCCGCTTCGACGTCTTGGCCGCCAGGCGCTTCGCCCCGATCTTGCGGGGCTCGCCCAGCACCTTGACGCTGCCGCCAGCCTTCTCGATGGCTTCGCGAGCGCTCGTGCTGAACGCGTGCGCTTCGACGGTCAGCTTTCGCTTCAGGCCGCCGGTGCCGAGGACCTTGATCTCCTCGCCTGGATGGACGAGCCCCGCCGCTATGAACGCCTCGACATCGACCTTCGATCCATCGGCGAAGCGGCTCAGCTTGGAGAGGTTCACGGGCGAGTAGAGCTTGTGGAAGGGGTTCTTGAACCCGGGAAGCTTGGGGATGCGCTGCGACAGCGGCATCTGGCCACCCTCGAAGCCCACCCGGAAGCCTTCGCTGCGCGCGTTCTGTCCCTTCTGTCCGCGGCCCGAAGTCTTGCCGCGGCCGGATCCGGTGCCCCGGCCCACGCGCTCTGGTCTTCGGTGCGCGCCGGGGGACGGTTTGAGGTCATGGAGCTGCATTGATCTAGTGGCCTCGCTTGTGCTTCTTGTCCGAGCGCGAGCGCCAGATCTTGTACCGGCTGCGCTTCGGGCGCTCGAACGGCTCGCCTTCGACGGCGACCAGGAAGTAGACGGTCTTCAACATCCCGCGAACCGCCGGGTTGTCAGGCAGCTCGCGTGTCTGGTTGAGCTTGCGGAAGCCGAGCGATTGGACAGTCGCCTTGATCGACGGATTGGCGCCGATCGCGCTCTTCATCAGCGTCGCCTTGATCGTCTTATCGGCCACTGGTCGACTCCGCGGGTACGGCGGCCGTGTCGCCGTTGCCGCTGGGCTCGGCGCCTCGGTAGGCGGCCGCCAGGCGCTTGCCCACGATTTGATCCAGATCCTTGCCGCGCAGCTCAGCCACCCTGTTTGCGGTCTTGAGCATCTGCAGGGCCGCCAGCGTCGCGCGAACGGTGTTGATGGGGTTGTTCGTCCCGTGGGACTTGGTGAGGATGTCCTTGATGCCCGCGGTCTCGATGACGGCGCGCATCGCGCCACCGGAGATCACGCCCGTGCCAGGCGCGGCGGGCTTGAGCATGATGCGGGCCGCGCCCCACTTGAGGTTGACCTCGTGCGGGATCGTCGTGCCGACCATCGGGATGGTGATCATGTTGCGCTTGGCGATCTCCATTCCCTTCCGGATGGCCTCGGTCACCTCTTTTGCCTTGCCGATGCCGGCGCCCACTCGTCCGTTCATGTCGCCGACCACGATCAGCGCGCTGAACGAGAACTTGCGCCCGCCCTTGACCACCTTGGCCACGCGGTTGACTCGGACGACGCGGTCGGCAAGCTCTGAACGCTCACCGCTCGAATGTGGATATCGGGATCCCATCTCTTCTTAAAACTCCAATCCGGCTTCTCGGGCGGCGTCTGCCAGGGCCTTGATCCTTCCGTGATAGAGGAAGCCGCCTCTGTCGAAGACTACGGCGCTCACGCCGGCGGCCTTCGCCTTGGCCG
>VBKD01000252.1 GCA_005888075.1 Chloroflexota bacterium | reverse complement strand
GGTGGATGTCGTCGACGTCGCTCGAGCCGCTCATTCGTTGACCCTCGGAGATGACCCCCTGCCAGCGAACCAGTTGCTCCTGCGCGGCCTGGCGACGCGATTGAGCGATGGATACATCGTCGCGGCCCCGACACTGAAGGAAGCATTGCGCCAGCATCGCGACGAACCTCGGGAGCTGGACTGGCTGTGGTTGCCGTACAGCCTCGCTGCGATGGACCTGTGGGACGAAGAGGCATGGCCCGAGCTCGCCTCCGAGCAGGCCAAGCTTGCCCGCGCCACCGGATCACTCAGCCAGCTTCGATACGCGCTCGACTATCTCGCTAGCTATCGCATCCAAGCCGGAGACCTCACCGAGGCAGCGGCGCTCGTGGCGGAGGCCGAGACCCTCAATGAGGGCATAAGGGAGCCGACACTGCCCTATATCCCGCTCCTGCTAGCGGCCTGGCGTGGGAAGGAGCATATCGCCCGCGCTCTCATAGAGGAAATGACGAAAAACGCCGTCATCCGAGGCGAGGGCTGTGCGATCAGCCACACCGATTACGCCGCTGCGATCTTGTACAACGGCCTCTCCAAGTATGAGCTTGCGCTCGACGCCGCTGGCAAGGCAACGGCGGTTGACGATATCGGTACCTCTTCGTGGGCGTTGTGCGAGCTGGTCGAAGCCGGTACGCGGAGTGGCGAGGGACAGCTCGCATCGGCGGCTCTGGATCGCCTGTCGGAGCGGACTGACGCGAGCGGCACGGACTGGGCGAAGGGCATCGAGGCACGCTCGCGCGCGCTGCTCGCGGACGGTGAGCACGCTGAGGATCTCTATCTCGAAGCGATCGACCGGCTCGGCCGATCGCAGATGGCGGCTGACCTGGCGCGCACCCGTCTGAGCTACGGGGAGTGGCTGCGCCGCTCGCGTCGGCGCCTCGACGCTCGGCAGCAGCTGCGCAGCGCCTATGACGCGTTCGCCTTGATGGGCGCGGAGGCGTTCCTCGAACGTGCACGCCGCGAGCTGCAGGCCACCGGCGAGAAAGTGCGCAAGCGGATCGACGAGACGCGCGACGAGCTCACGCCTCAAGAGCAGCAGATCGCCCGCCTCGCGCGCGAGGGACTGACGAACCCTGAGATCGGCGCGCAGCTCTTTATCAGTCCCCGGACTGTCGAATGGCACCTACGCAAGGTGTTCACCAAGCTCGGAATCAACTCGCGCAAGAGCCTGCGCGACGTGCTGCCCGACTCCGGACCGGCGGCCCTCATCGCCTAGGCACGATCGGCGTGCGCGCGGGTGTGCGTCGGACGACCAAAGCACAGGAGTTTGGCGCGCCGCGTCACAGGTCAAGGCCACAGACCAGGGTCTCTCACGGGCGCGATTTGACTGCCTAGGAGTGACGCTGATGCCAGCAGCGACCCGACCCCGACAAAAGAGGAGCGCATTGTGCGCGCTGACATTGCACCCGGAGGGACATTTCCCGACTACGAGCTGACCGACCACACGAACACCCGGCGCAAGCTGAGCGCGTTGCAAGGGAACGATCCGATGATCGTCGTGCTGTCGCGCGGGCACTATTGCCCGAAGGACTACAAGCAACACCTCGAGCTGGTGGAAGCCTATTCGCAAATCGCCGTCGCCTACACACAGATCGTCACGATCTCCACCGACGACATCCTCGAGACTCGCGAGTTCCGTGACTCGGTCGGGGCCCAGTGGACCTTCCTCTCAGACGCCGTAAGAAAGGTGCAGAAGGACCTCGAAATCCAAGAGTACACCGACTCTCACCACGACCCGATGATCCCGCATACCCTTGTGCTCAAGCCGGGACTCGTCATCCACAGTGTCTACAACGGCTATTGGTTCTGGGGCAGGCCGTCGTTCGAGGACCTTCGTCGGGACCTTCGCGAGGTAACACGCGAGATCCGCCCCGATTGGGATCTGGCTGCCCCAGGCCTCCGCGAGGCGTGGCAGACGGGCGACCGCTCGGCGTTCTACCCTGACCCTGTCGATTGCCATCAACCCGCCGAACCTCTACGCGATCGCTCACTGGTTGCCTGCGCCCTCGCGGGTTTGGTCTATCAGACGGCGTACGCCTTCAGGTCGACCCCGCCCTTCGCTACATCGACCGTCCCGGCCGCCCAGAGCTGGATCTGGTTCACCCAGAGGTAATCCAGATGATTGGTCGTCAGGACCACGTTCTCGCGTAGCTGAAACACTGACGATCCCTTCTCAGCGGTCGCCAATCCAGTTGCTAGGAGCGCGATCTTCGGTCCGTCGTCCGTCGTGATCTCGGCGTGAATGTGGAGTTCGGCGCGGCCATCGGCGCGGAAGTTGAGATAGTCGACGCCCGTGAGAGTGCCCGTCAGCCTTGGCCCAATGACCGGACCCTCGAGATAGAGGTCGAAGCGCGCCCCCTCGGGTGGGGGCTGCGTCCGGCCCGAGAAAACCGCATCTGCCGAGGCGCCGTACTCGACAACCTGCGTGACGTGAGGCACGTACTGGTAGATCAGCTCCCCAGAAAGCACCGCGTGCTCGCTCATGTGCCCTCCAATCTGCTCGACTGGCTCCTTCATCGGACTGGAACTCGATCTCGTCGGTTGGGGCGACCGCCCCCGTAGCCCTTGATTCCTAGGGTACCGACCGGGCACTTCCACTGGCGCGAGGGGCCGCCGAAAGCGCGACGGTGGCGCCACGACACCGACGTACGGAGGTCAACAGTGATCGTCGTCGACGTGAGCAGCGAAGGCTCAGCCGAGGAGTCCCCACGCTCGAACCGCAAATCCCGTGCGGCTCCGCTCATATAGAGGGCCTCGACTGATGTGGTACCCCGAAGACGTCGAACACATCGAGGGTCTCGCCAGCCTCATCAGCCGGTGGGTGCTGCGGCGCTCGCGGGCGCGCCGCCGCCGAGGCCCGCTTCGGCACGACGCAATTCTCCGACGACTTCGGGTACTCATCACACGACGTCCTCGATTGGGCGCCTCGCTGCGGCGTTGAGGTTTCCACGACCACGTAGGCAAACGCCAAAGCGGCGTCGGTCCACGATCTCTCGCCGCGCGTGCCTGATCAAGACGGTGGACGCCAGCCTCTGGCTAGCGTCGTTTGACCCACCTCGATCAGGTAGCCGTCGGGGTCGCGGATGTAGCA
>VBKD01000037.1:7434-11399 GCA_005888075.1 Chloroflexota bacterium | reverse complement strand
GCGCGTACTGGAGACTCCCTAGCCGTCTCGCGTACTAAATGCGTACTGGAGAGCCCTCGGTCTCGCGGCCGGGGGCTCTTTTCGTATTCAAAACTGCCGTAGGTGGGCCGAGAGCGGACTGTAAGCCGGGTTCTGTATCCCTTTCGGGACGGTGACCATCTGTCTGGGGCGCCGGTTGCCCGGCGTCTCTAGCGACCGATACCCGAGGGCTGGGCGAGCCGCCGTCATCGCCCTCCTATTTGGTCTTGCTCCGGGCGGGGTTTGCCTGGCCGGCCGGTCACCCGGCCGCCGGTGGGCTCTTACCCCACCATTTCACCCTTACCAAACGGCGTTGCTCCGGAGATCAACTCCGCCGGCGGTTTGATTTCTGTGGCACTTTCCTTCGGGTCGCCCCGACTGGGTGTTACCCAGCGCCCTGCTCTTTGGAGCCCGGACTTTCCTCCAACCGTTTACTAGGTCGGCGGTCACCCGTCCGCCTCGGCCCGAATTAAGTCTACCCAGAAGGCTTGGAATTCTTAACGGGCATGCCGATGCCGACTAAACTCGCGCACGTGTCCTGCCCCCGGTGCGGGTACGAAAACCCGGAACTTGCTCGGTTCTGCACGAACTGTGGCGCGGACCTCGTCAGGGCCACAGACGAGGGAGAGGAACGCAAGCTGGTTTCGGCACTCTTCGTCGACGTAGTCGGCTCCACAGCCCGGGCCGACCAGGCCGACCCCGAGGATGTGCGCGATTTCTTACGCCATTACCAGAGGCCGGTGCAGGGTCTGATCGAGCGTTACGGCGGCACCGTCGAGAAATTCATCGGCGACGCCATCCTGGCCGTATTCGGCGCTCCGACGGCGCACGGCGACGACGCCGAGCGAGCTGTTCGGTGCGGCCTCGACATTGTCGAAGCAATCCGCGCCATGAACGCCGTGGACCCCACTTTGCAGCTCTCGGTAAGAGTCGCAATCAGCACCGGTGAGGCGGTGGTCACGCTGGGCGGGGCACATGAGCGGGGCGAAATGCTTGCCACGGGCGATGTGCTGAACACGGCCGCCCGAATGCAGGCCTCGGCCCCTTCGAACCGGGTGGTCGTCGGGGCCACAACGTATTCAGCCACGCAGCGCGTCATCGATTACGAGGCGATTGCCCCCATCGAGGCCAAGGGGAAGGGCGCCCCTATCGAGGCCTGGCTTGCGATCGCTGCCGCGGCGGCCCGCGGCGTTCTGACGCCGATGGTCGGCCGCGACGGGGAGCTGACTCAGCTTCGGGAGTGGTTCGAAAAGGTGAGCACCAGCCGAAGACCGCAGGTCATGACCGTGATCGGGCCGGCCGGCATCGGCAAGTCGCGCCTGACGATCGAGTTCACGAACACGGTGACCTCCGCCGGCGGCAGACGGATACGTGGTCTTTGTCTCCCGTATTCAGAGCAGGCCGGCTATCAGGCTTCGGTCCGCCACATCAAGGAGCTGGCAGGATTGCTCGACTCAGATGTGCCGGCGGACGCCAGGACCAAGCTCGCCGAGTTGGTGATGAGCCTGTTTCCTGAGTCTGAAGCCTCCGACCTCACGCGTTTCCTCTCCCTCGTCGTCGGCCTGGGAGTCGATGAACCGGTTACCACCAGACAGCCGCTGTTCTATGCAGTGCGCCGCCTCATCGAAGCAGTATCTGATCAGCAGCCGACTGTTTTCACTTTCGAAGACCTGCACCTGAGCGACGCAAGCCAGATCGAGCTCTTGAACTATCTGTGCGAACAGATTCGGGACGTTCCCGCGGCGTTCTTGATCACCGCTAGGCCGGAGCTGGATGAAAAACAACCGGCTTTCGATCCTGGCCGCATCGAGCGGACGAAGATCGTCCTCGAGCCGCTCTCTGCAACCGATTCGGAGACGCTGGTCCGCGCGATCGCGCCACCCGAGAAGATTCCGACCCTCGTCGAGATGGCCGGCGGGAACCCTCTGTTCTTGGAGGAGCTGGCTGCGACGCAAGGTGCGGTGCTGCCGACCAATGTCCACGAGGCCATCGCCTCGCACATCGACGCTCTTCCCGCGGCGCAGCGTGCCGCGCTCCTCGACGCCTCGGTTGTCGGGCAGACGTTCTGGCTCGACGTGGTCCGCTCACTCGAATCGGGTCGCGATTCCAATCTGCTCGCCAACCTCGAAGCGCTCGCTGCTCGGGGCATGATCAGGCGCTCCGCTCGTAGCGTAGTCGCGGGCGAGGTGCAGTTCGCGTTCAAGCACTCGCTGGTGCGTGAAGTGGCATACCAAACAATGACGCGCTCGGCCCGGCGCACACGGCACGCGACCGTGGCGACCCACCTCGAAGGGCTGCCGGGCCTGGACCTGGCCGGCTTTGCGACGATGTTGGCTTACCACTGGCGCGGCGCAGGCGAGAACCGAAAAGCCATCGACTACCTGGTGATCGCCGCCGAACGTGCAAGCGCGGCGTGGGCCCGCGAGGAGATGGCCGCCTTATATGGGTCGGCGATCGAGCTGGCCGGCGATCAGGCTCCCGAGCTGCGCCGGCGGGTCACGCTGCAGCGTGGTCTGGGCAACGTGCGGCTTGCGGATTTCGACACCGGCAGACCGCAACTGGAAGCGCTGTTGCCGGAGCTCGACGGCCGCGACCGGGTGGAGGCTCTGATGGCGCTGGCCTGGAGCGCTTATTGGCAGGAGGATGTCGCAGCCACCGCGACGTTCGCGGACCTGGCTGATGAGCTGGCGCGGCGTATCGGCGATGAAAACCTGATAGCACCGGCAATGGTGTATCAAGGATTGTCGCGCGAGTTCGCCGGCGAGCTGAGTGAAGCGTTCACGATTTTCGAGAAGGCTCGCCAGTCGTGGGTGCCCGGGACGCGACTCGCCGAGCTGGGGTTGGTCAACGAGCAGCAGGCCGACCTCGCCTACTGGATGGGCGACCACGTAACCGCGGAGCGCATGGCGAGGTCAGCCTATGAGATCGGCGGTGAGGCGCATAGCATCCAGCCATTGCTCAGGGGCGGCGCCTGGACCGGCCTGGCCATGGCGGCACAGGGTCGGACCGAGGAAGCGATCGATTGGCTCGAGTCGATCTTCATCCGGGCACAGGACATGGATCCGCGCTGGGGAGCGGCCACCTTGAACTACTCGTCACTCGCCTTTCGCGACATGTTCATGTTCGACGAGGCGCGCCGGAGGAACGAGCAGGCGCTTTTCATCGTCACCACTCGAGGGGGCTGGGGCATGCCAGAGCTCGAGAGCGAGATCGACCTGTTGTTCACCGACCTGGCGGTGGGCGATTTGGGCCGGGCACGGGCGAACTTTCCGCGAATCTGGGACGCCGCCATCAACGGCAAGGCATGGCGCCCGTGGCTCGGTGGGACGCGCCTGGCGTTGATGAGGGCCGAGCTTGCCCGCATGACAGAGGATGCGGCAACGACGGCCGATTATGCGATGGACGCACTCGACCGCGCCCGCAGAACGCACCGCCCGAAGTACGAAGCGGGCGCGAGCGCGGTGCTCGGCTGGGCGCTCATTGGTTTGAAGCAGAAGAACGCCGGCTTGGCCAACCTACGCTCGGCGGTCGCTCTCTCCGACAAGGTAGGTTCACCAACACCGCGCTGGCAGCATCGGGTAACGCTGGCGAAGGCGCTCTATTCGATTGGCGATGATGACGGAGCGCGCGCGGCGTACCGCGAGGCGAGCGACGTCATCAGGGCGTATGCGGAAAGCCTCAAGCCGGAGCACGCGCGCAACTTTTTCGACGCCGAACCCGTGCGCGACGTGGTGAAAGCTACTTCGACTTCTTGACGTGAGCGTCGATCGCCATGTTGGCCAGGGCGTCCGCCCCGTTGTTCTTGGCCCGTTCGACGTGCGTGATCCTGACCTGCGGGAACCGCTTCAGGAGGTCGCTCGCCTGCTTGAACAGTGGCGCCAGCTCAGCCGACTTGACGCGGTAACGGCCATTCATCTGCTCCACGACCAGCTTCGAATCCAAGTAGA
>VBKD01000037.1:0-7387 GCA_005888075.1 Chloroflexota bacterium | reverse complement strand
AGGCCGGCCGGACCGGGGTTGCCGCGCGACGCGCCGTCCGTGAAGACGCGAAGGACTTTCAGGACAGAACCAAGATGCGGCCGCAGTTCTCACAGTGGACTATCTCGTCGCCCTTGCGTAGCAGCTGCATGCCGGATGACGTCACGGTGACGTGACACGCCCGGCACTGGTTGTTGCTCACCTCGGCCACCTTGGGGTTGACGCGCAGCCGCGTGTAGGCCTGCTGGGCCTTCGGCGGCACCTGCGACCAGACCTGGTCCCGCTCCGCTTCCACCGACGTCAGCTCTTCGCGCATTGAGTCCAGGTTCTTGCGCAGTCCCGGCTCGGCCGACGCTGAATGCCTCCGAGCCTCGTACAGCTGCGCGGTTGCTTCACGGACCTCGACGTCGGCAGCCTCGTTCTCTTCCATGAGGTGGAGCTCGGCGTCCTCCTCTTCTGCAAAGCGCGCCTTCATGTGCTCGACCTCCTCGCTGAGCTGAATCAGCTCGGTCGGGTTGCGGATCCGTCCGCTCATGAGCTCTTTTTCGCGCGAGCGGAGCTTGGTGCGATGAGCCTCTCTGTCATGGTCAGATTCACGCAATCGCGCGGCCACCGCCTGCTGGACCGCGACCTTGGCCGCAAGGGCTTCATCGAGACTGACGACCTCCGGGTCGGCCTCCAGCCGGGTCTCGAGCTGGCTGATCTCCTCGCGAAGCGCGCGCTCCCTCTCGACCAGTCGCTGGTGAGCGAGCAGAAGCTGCGCCGGTTTCATTCGAGGACGACCAGGACCTGGCCCTCCTTGACGACGTCCTGCTCTTTCACGCGAATCTCTTTCACCGTACCGGCTCGCGGCGCAGTCACCGGAATCTCCATCTTCATCGACTCGAGGATGAGGAGCTCTTCTTCCTCGCCGACCTGCGCGCCAGGTTGGGTCTTGATCTTCCACACGCTGCCGACGAGCTCCGCCTTGATTTCAATCACTGGGCTGCAATTCTATTGGCCGACCAGGAGGTCATCCCGTTTGCCCCAACGGTCGAGGAAGCGGTAGAAGTTGCGCCGCGAGAGTCGCTCCCGCTCTTTGGGATCGGTCGATTCCCACAAACGATGCTCGTACCTCTCGATGGGAACGCCTGCTACGGCGATCGCACGGCCGCCGCGGTCACGCAGCCGAAAGCTGAACTCGATGTCCGCGTTCCGGTAGAAGCGGAACTTGGGATCGAAGCCGCTGACCGCCTGCGCATCCTCGCGCCGGAAGGCCATGCAGTAGGCTTCGATGGCGTCGACCTCGGGGCCGGCACTTGCCTCGAACTCCTTCAGAGTGCCTTTGCCACGCAATCCGTAAGGGCCGGCCAGCACGACCGATGGATCGGCAAGCGTTTGGACGAGCGGCGTGACCGCGTCGCCTTTCAGCTCCACTCCTGGATCGAACAGGACTACCACCTCGCCCGCGGCCGCGTCGATGCCGGCATTGACCGCTGAGGCGAAACCGAGTTGAGGCGAGAGGGTGATGACACGCAACCTCTCCGCCGAACGTTTGGCGAGCCATCCGGCGATTCGTGGTTCGCCTGAGTTGTCGACGATGACCGCTTCGAAATCCGCCTTGCAATGCGCGAACACAGAGACCAGCCAGCGTTCGGCATCCGGCTGCCAGCCGTGGACGACAGTCAGCAACGTGACCGCGCGGGGTTGCGCCGTGGCGCCGCTCGCCGGTGCCTGGAATGCCTGAAGCTCGCTGCCGGTAGGGCTGTCCACGACATCCCATCCGCCGTTTCGCAGCTGGTCGCGAATCGCGTCCGCGGCGACGAAGTCGTGCTCGCGCCGGCGGGCTACCCGTTCCTCGAGAAGCCTTTCTGCTTCCTGTCTGTCCAGAAGTGAGCCCTGCGCGCGCCCGGCGCGATCAGCCCTTTTTCTTGGCTTTGACCGCGGCGGTGAGCGCGGGCACGATCTTCATGGCATCCCCGACGACGCCAAGGTCGGCCATCTTCATGATCGGCGCCTCGGCGTCCTTGTTGATGGCGATGATGATCTTCGAGGCCTTCATGCCCACCGTGTGCTGCATCGCGCCGGAGATGCCGACCGCGATGTAGACGCCAGGCCGCACCGATTTCCCGGTCTGCCCGACCTGCATCGAGTACGGCACCCATCCCGCGTCGACGACCGCGCGGCTGGCGCCCACCGCGCCGCCCAACGCATTCGCCAGGTCCTCGAGCATCGGGAAGTTCTGTGGGCCGCCCAGACCACGCCCGCCGCTGATGACGACCTTCGCCTCCTCGAGCTTGACCTTCTCCGACGCCTCCGCCACGCGCTCGGTGATGCGCGCGCGTTTGGATTGGTCCGCGACCGAAACGTCGAGCTGCTTGACCTCCGCGGTGCCGCCCGATTCCGAGGCCTCGAACGACTTCGGACGAACCAGCACGATGGCGGGCTTGTTGTTCGCTTTCATCGACGCGAGCTTGGAGCCGCCGAAGTACGGCACCTTGGCGACGAATCCACCACCCTGGGCCACGACGTCGCTCGCGTTGGAGATGAGGCCGGCGCCGAGCCTGGCAGCAAGACGTCCCGCCACCTCACGCGAGTCCGGTGTGAAGGAAAAAAGGATGAGGTCAGGCTTCTCTTTCTCGTGGAGCGACATCAGCGCGTCGGTCGCCGGTTCGGCGATGTACTCGTCAAACGCGGCGTCTTCGTTGACGTGAACGACTTTCGCGCCGTGCTTGCCCAGCGTCGCAGCCGCGTTCTTCGCGCCCGAGCCGAGCGCAATCGCGGCGACGTCACCCAGCTCGCGAGCCTTGGTCATCAGCTCGAGGGAAGTCGACGTCAGCTGGCCCTGGCTCAGCTCCGCGTACACCCAGACGTTCGCCATCAGAGCACCTTGGCCTCGGCCAGCACCTGCACGATTCGATCGACCGCGGTGCCATCGTCTTCGATGACGGCCCCTGCCTTTCTCGCTTCGGCGTCGACAACGCCTTCGATCGTCTCCGCCGCCTGGCCTTTGTCCACCCCGAGGTCGCCGAGGCCGATCTGCTTGATCTCCTTGGAACGCGCGGCCATGATCCCCTTGAGCGACGCGTACCGAGGTTCGGCGATGCCCGCCGTGACCGTGATCAGCGCGGGCGTGGAAGCCTCGACGACCTGATAGCCGTCCGAGGTCTGCCGATTCACCTTCACGCTCGAACCGTTCACCTCCACTTTCTTGGCGAACGTGAGCTGCGGAAGACCCAGAAGCTCGGCGAGCATCGGGGGCACCATGCCCGTGCTGCCGTCATAGGACTCCGTGCTGCAGATGACCAGGTCGGGTTCCTCTGCCTTGATCGCGGCTGCCAGCACGCGAGCCGTGAGGAGCGCGTCGGCGCCGGCGAGCTGCGGATCCGAGATGAGGACGCCACGATCGGCACCCATCGAAAGGCCTTTGCGAATGGCGTCTTTCGACCTCTCCGGGCCCATCGAAACGAGGACCACCTCGCCTCCGTGAGCCTCTTTGAGCTGCAGCGCCTCCTCGACGCCGCACTCATCGCCCGGGTCGAGCACCACCTCTTTCTCGCGCGAGATCGAGTTGTCGGCCTCGAGGGTGAGGTTCAGGTTTGGGTCCGGTACTTGTTTGACGGTGACGACGATCTTCAAGGCGCGACCACCAATTATGGCTGCGACAGAAGAGCGGCATTAAACCGCTCCAGGTCGTCGGCCGTGCGGAGGGTCGCGAACTGATACGCGTCGAGGTCTTCCAGCCATGTCACGTCGAGACGTTCGGCGAGCTCTGTGGGACTGAAGCTTCCGGCGTTGACGGCCGCGGCTACGACCGGCAGCGCCGTCCGGCGGTACGCGCCGCACACCACCGATGCGCCCGCGCGAGGCAAGGCAGCGTCACAGCTGCGCGCCGCCGCCACCGCAAGCTCCGCGGTGCCGCGGGTGACGTACGGCATATCGCAGCCGACGGCAAACACGACCTCGTGCCGTGCGGCGGCCAGACCGGCTTCAAGTCCGGCGAGCGGCCCGCCCGACTGCTTGCGGTCGAAAACGATTCGGTACGGCACCGGTTCCTCGAGCTGCTCCGGCGCCGCGAAAGAGGCCATTACCTCGGAGAACGCGGGAGCAAGCCTTTCCGCCACGTAGCGGAGCAGGATCGTATTCCCGGTTGGGAGCCACGCCTTACCGCTCTGACCGCCCGCCAGCACGAGGAGACTGGCTTCCATCACGATTAGTCTCCACTTGCGCGCGATCGATTTTCACGTCCACCTCCCAACACCAGCCTGGCTCGACGTCTCGATGCGCGGGTATGTGGAGGCGGCTGAAGGCTACTTCCGCTCGACGATCCCGCGGCGGACCATCGACGAGCTGGCCGAGGACTACTCGAAGCTCGATGTGATGGCGGTGCTTCTGGCGTGGGACGCCGAGACCGCGACTGGACGTCCGCGCCTGCCCAATGAGCTCGTCGCCGAGGCGTGTCGACAACATCCGGACACCTTTATCGGCTTCGGCAGCGTGGATCCGCACAAGGGTGAACGCGCGGTGGCGGAGCTCGATCGATTCGGCGAGCTGGGACTCAAAGGCGTGAAGCTTCATCCCACGCTGCAGGCTTTCGCCCCGAACGAGGAGCGGTTCTGGCCCCTGTACGAGCGCTGCGAGGAGCTTGGGTTGATCATCCTGTTCCACACGGGGACCAGTGGCATCGGCGCCGGCCAGCCTGGCGGTCAGGGCCTCCGTTTGGACTACGCGAGGCCGATCCTGCTCGACCCGGTGGCCGCCGCGTTTCCAGACCTGAAGATCCTGGCCGCGCATTTCGGCTACCCGTGGCACCTCGAGCTGCTTGCGATGGCGCTGCACAAGACCAACATCCACATCGATATCTCCGGCTGGGCGCCGCGGTACATCCCGATGGAAGTCATGCGCGATGTGAAAGGCCGCCTGCAGGACCAGTTCGTCTTCGGCAGCGACTATCCGTTCATCCAGCCCGCGCGATGCCTCGATGAGTTGAGCTCGCTCGACATTCCCGAGCCCGTGCTTCAAAAGCTGCTGGTGGGCAACGGCAAGAGGCTGCTCGGACTGTCGTAGCCGGGAACGAGTCGAGCCGTCGCGTGCGCATGCAACGTGATCGTTCGCACAAACAACGGAAGCGGAAGCGCGATTGGCTCGCTGGTGTTGATCGTCACATCGGCACCGGCGACTGACACTGAGTCGACTGTCGCGGCAGGCTCCTCGTTGAACAGAGCCTCTGAGATGACGCCACGAACGATCTCCGGATCGATCGCGAGGGTCCCGCTCGCACGCATCACACGGACATCGAGCTGCTGCGCCGCCAGCTCAGCCGCCTGGGCGGTCGCGGACTGCAATCCCGCAAACCGTTCGCTGACCAGGGCCGCGTCGACCGCGTAGGCCACGACCGGCAGCAGCACGATGGGCAAGGCGATGGCGAGGAATGCCAGCACCTGGCCGCCCTGCCGCTTCACGGGCTGTGTGTCCGCCATGGCTCTAGGCGAGCCGCGGCCGTCGCGTGCAGGAGGAAGGCGCCGTCTGGAAAGACCAACCTGGCCCAGCCGACCGCGACCGATCCGGACGACGAGGCGACGACCTCCCCGCCCCGCTGAAACGCGCCAAAGCTGATTCGAAGTACCGCCGCGCGCACCGGGTAGGCGGCGATCACCGCCGCGAATCGCTCCCGCGCCGCGATTTCGCCGGCGGCCGGATTGGGGGCGCGCGCGGCGGTCGCGGCCGCGGCTTGGGTGGCGGCTCGGAGTCCCGCCTGTGCGTCGGCCAGCTGCACGGTCGCCGCGGCGCCGACCGCGAGGAGCATGACCACCGGCGCGGCGGCCGCGAGCTCGACCAGCGACTGGCCCCCGCTCATCTTGCAAACGATTCCTTCGGCAAAACGACGTGGGCGCGGAGAGGTAGGCCGGAGGGCAGAATCGGCACGAGGCTGGAAACCGAGCCGCCGACCGTCACCTCGACCGACACGCCCACCTCCTTCGCGCAGACCCGCACATCAGGTGCGCCGCCGCCCTGGCCAGGGCACCACGCACCGACGGCCGTGCCCGGCAGGCTTGGTCCAAGGGCACGCACCGCGACCACGGCGGCGATGCCGGGGCGGGCGCCGGCGATGGTCGCTGCCCGTGCGCCGGCGAGGGCAGCGGATCGCGCGGCGAATGCCTCGGTTGCCCAGATCGCAAGCTGTACGCAGCCCAGGACGAGCAGCAAGGCGACCGGCCACGTGAGGGCGAACTCCATCAATGCACTGCCTCGTCGCGAGCTCATCTCAAGCTCCGCTGGAGCACCGAGACGGCCGGAAACATCAACACGGCCAGGAACGGCAGCAGGACGCCGACGGCCGCGGGCAACAGGACGTGGTTGAGAGCGCGCCGGCTGTGGGCGATGAGCTGCCGCCTTTGAGCACGGCGAAGGTCGGTGGCCAGGGCGCGGACTCCCTGGGTCGCTCCGGTGCCGAACTCGCGACTGGCGGCGAGAATCGTGGCCAGGCTGCCCAGCGAGGTGAGGCCGGATCGCTCCGAGTACTCGGTCAAGCGCGCCTCGAACGAAGCGGATCCCGCGACCTGCGACGCGATGAGCATCCGGCGCAGGTTCGCCGCCAGGTCGCCCTCCACCTGCACCGCGACCGAGCCGAGGGCGGCCAGTGCGCTGCCCCCGGCGCTGAGCTCCAACGTGAAGAGCTCGAGCAAAGGGACCAGCTCGCCGGCCAGGCGCCGTCGCCTTGCATCGATGGACGAGTTGAGCGCCAGCAAAAACAGCGCGAGACCTCCGGCCAGCGCAAGGGGGATGAGCAGCGGATTGACGACCGCCGCTATTAGTGCCATGGACGCCGCCGGCGAGACGGCCAGAACCGCGACGCGTTCGGGACTCTCTCGCCAGCCGGCACGTTCGATCGACAGGACCAGCCAAGCGCGAAATCGCGATATTCGGACGAGCTCCGCGACGCTCGACAGGGATCGCGCGAGCCAATCCGCGATTTCGGGATTGCCGACGACCAACACCACCCCTCCGAACAGCAAACCAGCTGATGTCGCGCCGCCGGCCACCCAAGCGTCAGGCATCGCTGAGCCTTACCCGCTGCAGGCCCGGGAGCTCCAGGAGCCGCCTCATCCACGCGTAACCCGCGGCCATGACGGCGAGCATCGCCAGCAAGAACAGCTGGCCTGACGGTTGACGAAAGGCATCGAGGTAGGGAGAGTGGAGCGCGGAAAGGATGACGAGGAAGGCGACCGGCAGAGCGACGATGATGCTCGAGGCCGAGCGCGCCTGTGCCTGCAGGGCCCGCGCCTCGCGCTCGACCTCCTGAGCCGCGCTGACAGAGGCCTCGAGGTCGGCGAACAGAGGGGCGAGCTCTCCACCACCGGGCCGCTGGATGAGCACCGCCGCCGCGAGCATGTCGAACAGTGGTTCCGCGACTCGATCGCGAGCCTCC
>VBKD01000036.1 GCA_005888075.1 Chloroflexota bacterium | reverse complement strand
TTATGCCCATTCATGGTTTCCGCAGTGAACCGGCCGTTGCTGCGGCTGAACTTCTGGACCTCGTCATTGGTGATGAACTCCACGCCCTGCGCCTCGCCCAGCTGGCGGCACAGCTGCCCGCCCTCTTCGTCGAGGACATAGCGGAGAAACCACGGGCCGCGCATGATCCACGTGACCTTCGCCTTGTGGCGGAAGCTCACGCCCTCGGCTAGCTCGTAGCCGATAAAGCTCCCACCCATGACCAGCACGCGCTCGGACGCATCCGCCTTCTCGATGATCGCGTCGGTGTCGTCGAGCGTCTGGAACCCGAGGCACGAATGGACGTCGTCCGAGCCTGGCCATGGCGGCGGCTTGGGCCGCCCTCCGGTCGCGATGAGAAGCGCGTCGTACTTGAATTCCTGATCGCGATTAGTGCGCACGATCTTTTCTTTGGGATCGACGTCGGTCGCCCACGTCTCGAAATGGATGTCGATGTTGTGCTTCGCGTAGTCCTCGACCGTGCGCATGAACACCTTCTCGCGGCGGACCTGCCCGCGCAGGTAGCGCGGCAGTGCGACCCGGTTGTAGAGCGGATGGCGCTCGGCCGCGATCATCGCGATCGAGGCTTCCGAATCGGCCTTGCGCAGCTCCTCGGCGCACGTCTGGCCGGCGATTCCATTGCCTAAGACGACGTATCTACGAGTCAAGGAGCGCTAGAGGATGAGTCCGTAGATGTATGCGGTGTCTTCGGCATTCGCCAAATCGTATCCGGAAGCCCGAAGGTCTTCGGCGGCGGGATGTCCGCGCGGCACGCTGATCGTCGTGTTGTCCAGCCCGTCCGAATCCGCCTCGAACCGCAACGCCATGAGAAGCTCGCGAAGCGGTGCGCCTGAACCGGCGATGAACCCGACCGCCAGATTCCGGCCCCACGCGTCCCGCAGTCCGGCCACCGCCTTTCCGCCCGGACCTACTCGGAGCATCCCGGTTTGCGCCAGACGCTCGAGCTCGTCGGGGCCCAGATCCCGCGCGTTGTTGAAGTCGGCGGTGACACCTCCATAGAGCTCCAGCCCGGGGCTGGTCGCGATCGCGGGCCACAGCTTTTTAGCCTCAGCCGGATCTGGCATGCGGGCCGGCTCGCCACCCTCCACGCGCATCCCGCGCCACCACCGCACATCGATCAGCCGCCGGAAGCCGTTCGCCTCGAACAGCCGGACAGCATCGGGATTGCCGGTCGCCAGTCGCATCTCCCGGAAACCCTGCTGCCTGGCCTCCGCAATGGCCGATTCCAGCATCGCCCGGGCAATGCCCTGACGCCGGTGCGGTGTCGCGACGCGCAAGCCCTCGTACCAGATGAGCCCGGACGCATATGGACGCATCCGGTGCAGCCCGACCACCACGCCGTCCAGCTCGGCTGCCTGGAAAGCGGCCCCGGCGTCGGTGATCCACTCGTCGAAGACGCGAGGGATGTAGTCATGACCATCCCAAACGTCGCGCGTCAGCTCGATGATCCGATCGCGGTCGGCCGGCCGTACGGGCCTGACGGTCAGCTCTCCCGTGGCTGCCAATGCGCTACACCCGAGACCGTCTCGCCGCCGTCGAACACCAGCTCATCGCCGTCGGGCCGGAGCACCTCTTCCAACACCGATCGCACGGCTGTCTCGTCCCAGGCTTCACCGAGCATGGCGCGGCTGTCGGCGATCGCCTCATCCATGCCTGCGTACCGCGTCTTGACCGCGTAGCGAAGGAATGTCACATCAGGTGTGATTCCCATCTGCACCAGCAGCATGAACAAATCGCTGAAACGAGGCAGGCGCGGAGCGTCATCGCCCATGAGCCTCGCCCGGACCCGCGCGGCCGGATGCGGGATGTCGCTCTCGCGCAACATCACGAAGACCTGTTCCAGCGCGGAGCGGTTGAGCTTCGCGATGAATGGCAACGGGTCAGCGACCCCGTACATCACGTGTGCGCAGATGACCAGGTCCGCCGGCGCCACCTCCGCGTCCTCCCAATTGCTGGCGATGACGGTCATGTTTTCGAGCGGTGGGATGTGTGCCCGCATCCCGTCCGACGGCTCTACCGCGGTTACCCATTCCAGGCGAGCCGCCAGTGGTGCGGCGTGACGGCCCGTGCCCGCGCCGACATCGATCAAGGTCTTGGACGGAGCAAGGTACGGTTCGAGAACGGCGAGAAACTCGTCGGCGCGCACCTGCGTCGAGCGTGCGTAGCTCCTCGCCCTCTGGTCCCAGTAATCGGACCTGCTGTGCCCTCCGGCCAGGCCGGCGCGGTTCTCAACCAGGCTTTTCCAACGTTCCACCCAATCGATGTCGCTCATCTGGCTTGAGGCTACGCGACATCGCCGTTATCGCCATTTCGTCGGCGCTTTTTAACAGCCTGGGGACAAGCCTGGGAGAACCGGCTCATGGCGCCTCCCCATCGTGTTGACAACCCAGGCCCAGGCCGCCAGATATGGCCGCGGATACGATAGGCAGACCGTGGCTGGGCCAGAGTTCAACGCCGCCGAATCAGCCGTCCTGGCGCGCTACTTCACCAACCTGGACAGGCCCGTCTTCGCCCTTCGCAACCTGCCCGAGGTGGTCAAAGGGGCCCTGTTCTCCCGCTACTCGCGCACGGAGAAGAGCCTGCGGCGCGTGCTGCTCGACGAGTTCATCAACGAGCCGGATTCGGGGTTCGAGCACCTCGCGGGCGGTGCGTCGGAGGACGACATGGTGGCGGTGCGGCGTGCCGAGGAGTTCTACGAGCGCGTCCTCGTCGGCTACGGTGACGATTCCGTCGCGGAGCTGGCCGGCGCTCACGTCGCCGTCGAGCAGGTCTCGATGCTTGCGGCCAAAGCGCTGGAGGACAGCCGCATCGGCATCTCGCCGCTGGAAAAGTCGACACGATACGTCCGCTTCGACAGGCCTGGGCCGGACGGGCGCTACCTCTACTACCGAGGTGAAGAGCTGGCGGAGCCGCTCTACGAACGGTCCATGGATTCGCTGTATGAGACGTATGGCCGCCTCATCGAGCCGGCGACGCTTGCGATCCGCGAGCGGTATCCCCAGGAGCCGGTGGAGTCCGACAGGGCCTGGAAGTCGGCCACGCGAGCGAAGGCGCTTGATCTTCTTCGCGGGCTCCTGCCGGCCGGCGCGCTGACCAACCTCGGCGTTTACGGCAACGGCCGCGCTTTCGAGTACCTCATCACCAAGCTGTCGGCGCACGAGCTTGCTGAATGCCGGCGCCTGGCCAACGACCTGCACCAGGAGCTGTCTCTGGTCATTCCTTCTTTCGTGCGGCGCGCTCTGGACGAAAAATATGGCCGCCCGGCCTCGGAGCGGATGGCAAAAATCCGTCAAAGGCTGGAGCTCACGGCCGATCAATCACCCTCCCCGCCGGCCGGGAAGGCCCGCGGTGAGGAGCTGGAACCCAGCGTGCGCCTGATAGAGCACGACCCGGACGCGGAGCAAAAGGTGGCGGCGGCCGCGCTATTTCCGCATTCCAAGCGGCCGCTCGACCAGCAGGCCGCCGACCCTCAAGCCGTCCTGGACGCGTTGCTCACGGACCGGACCAACCGGCGCCAGCGAGTGCCGCGGGCGCTGGAACATGCCGAGTACACCTTCGAGATCACAGCCAACTTCGCTGCCTATCGCGACCTGCACCGCCATCGAATGCTCACCCAGGACCGCCAGCTCCTCGGCACCGACCTGGGTTTCCAGCTGCCGCAGGGTTTGATGGAGCTCGGAATGCACGACGACTTCCGCCGCGCCGTCGAGGAGGCAGCAGGCGCGCACCAAAAGCTCGAGCGAGACCTGGGGGCGGCGCTGGCGCAGTACGCGGTCCCGATGGCGTTTGGCGTCCGCTGGTACTTCCGCGCGAACCTCCGTGAGATCTACCACCTGTGCGAGCTGAGGACGACGCCGCAAGGGCATCCGGACTACCGATGGGTTGCCCAGGAGATGTTCCGCCGCGTGAGCGAAGTCCATCCCAGGCTGGCAAGCTACGCGCGTTTTGTCGACCTCGGTCCGGGCGATGAGCTGGAGCGCAGGCGGGCGGAGCGCAAATTGGACGAGAAACTCAGCGCGATCGATCGTCGCTTGAGATAGCATCAGGCCCCGAAGAGGTGGCCGACAGAATGCCGCGTGGACCCGAGCGTCGCACTGGCGTCGAAAGACGCTCAGGCGACGAAAGGCGATACGCCGAGCGCCGGGACCCGGAGCGCGGCGAGGCAGGACGGCGTGTCGTCTCTCCCTTTGACAGGCGCGTCGCCGAGCGCCGCTTCATCGAGCGCCGGTCCGACTGGCCCCAGGCCCAAGCTTCCTAGCTCACCGTACGGCCGGTTAGCGCGCGGTGGCTCGTCCGGCCCTCATCGTCCATGGCGGCGCGGGTCCGGTTCCCGAAACCGAGCGTGCGGAGCGCCAGGCGGCGGTCGAGCGGGCCATCGACATCGGATGGACGAACATCGCCGACGGTGCCCTGGCCGCGGCTGTCGCCGCCGTGCGCCACATGGAGGACGAGCCTCTGCTCAACGCAGGCATAGGCGCCTGCCTCAACGGCGATGGGGTGGTGGAGCTCGACGCCGGGGTGATGCTCGGTGCCGAACGGCGGGCGGGCGGCGCGGCGTGCCTGCGGGACGTGCGCCATCCGATCGACCTCGCGGTGGCGATCATGCGGGACGGGCGTCATGTCCTCCTCGCCGCGGACGGGGCATCACGCTTTGCCCGCGAACATGGGGTCGAGATGTGCGACCCGGCGATCTTCATCACCGACCGCAAGCGCCAGGAGCTGATGCGCGGCGCGGACACAGTCGGCGCGGTGGCGAGAGACGCAGACGGGCGGCTGGCGGTCGCGGTCTCCACCGGCGGCATCAACGGCAAGCTGCCAGGCCGCATCGGCGATTCTCCCATTCCGGGGGCGGGCTTTTACGCTGACGACCGGCACGGCGCGGTGTGCGGCACCGGCCTTGGCGAGGCCTTCATCCGGCTGGGCCTGGCCAGGGTGATGGTGGTCGAGATGGAGCACGGGATGGATGCGCGCGCGGTGGCGGACGGCGCCGTCGCGTACCTCGACCGCGCCATGCGGGCCTCGGGCGGGGTCATCGTGCTCGGCCGCGAGGGTTCGCCCGCGGCGGCCTTCAACACCGCGGCGATGCCGTTCGCAGTGCGTGAATAGCCAGTGATGGATTCGGCCAACGCCGGCGAGCTGGTCGCCCGCGCCATGAAACGAGCCGGGGTCAGCCACCTCTTCACCTTGAACGGGGCCCACATCTGGCCAGTGCTCACCGGCGCGGCCGAGCACGGTATCCGAGTCATCGACGTACGCCACGAGCAGTCGGCGGCATTCGCCGCGGAGGGCTGGGCCAAGGTGACGCGCCAGTGCGGCGTCGCCGCGGTGACCGCGGGCCCGGGCGTCACCAACGCGATGTCGGCAATCGCTCAGGCGCAAGCCAACGACACGCCGGTGTTTGTCATCGCGGGCCGCGCGCCGGCCGCGCGATGGGGCATGGGTTCGCTGCAGGAGATGGACCACCTCGCGATCGTGCAAAGCGTGACCAAGCAAGCGCTCACGCTCTCGTCGGCCGAGGATGCGTACCGAACCACGGCCGAGTCGATCCGGACCGCGCTCAGCCGCCGGACCGGTCCGGTCTTCATGGACATCCCGCTCGATGTCTTCTTCGGTGCGGCCGACCTCCCCGAGGCGACCGAGCACCTGACCGCCGATCCCGGCCCGCCGCCCGACCCTGAAATTGTCCAGCGCGTCGCGACGTTGATTCGCGAGGCTGAGCGTCCGGCCGTGGTCGCGGGCGGCAGCGTGTGGTGGTCGCACGCCGAGGGCGAGATGCGAGAGCTAGTAGAACGCGCGCAGCTGCCCCTCACGTTGAACGGCATGGCGCGGGGGACGCTGCCTCCGGGGCATCCGCTCTTCTTCGCGCGCGCCCGGGCCGCCGCGCTTGGCGAGGCGGACCTGGTCCTCGTCGTAGGCGCTCCACTCGATTTCCGCCTGAACTTCGGCCAGTCACCCGTGTTCGCGGACGGTGCCCGGCTGGTCTACATCGATGTCGACGAGCACCGCAAGCACAGGCCCGCCGAGGCCGCTGTCTACGGCGACCTGAAAGCGGCGCTCGCCGCGCTCGGTGCCGCGGTCAGCGACGTACCGCAGCGCTCGGCGTGGCTGGAAAAGCTCCGCGATGCCGAGGCCGCCGGACGCCGCCGGGACCAGGCGATGGCGGAAACCGACACGAGCCCGATCCATCCTGCCCGCCTCGTCGCCGAGGTGGATCGCTTCAGCGACCCCGACGCGATCCTTGTCGGCGACGGCGGGGATTTCGTTTCATTCGCCGGCCGGCTCATCGAGCGCCGCCAGCCTGGCCTGTGGCTCGATCCCGGACCGTTTGGCTGCCTGGGCTCTGGACCCGGCTACGCCATGGCGGCCAAGCTCGCCCATCCGGACCGCCAGGTGATCCTGCTCTCGGGTGACGGCGCATTCGGCTTCGGCGCCATGGAGTTCGACACCCTGGTCCGGCATCAAATCCCGGTCGTTTGCGTGGTCGGGAACAACGGGATCTGGGGTCTCGAGAAGCACCCCATGGAGACCATGCTCGGCGTCAGCATCGCCACCGACCTGGGGCACGCGACTCGCTACGACAAGCTGGTCCAGGCGCTGGGCGGCCACGGCGAGCTCGTCGAGCGGCCTGACGAGATCCGCCCCGCCCTGGAGCGGGCCTTCAAATCGGGATTGCCGGCCTGCGTGAACGTAATGTGTGATCCCGCGGTGGAATATCCACGATCATCTGTGCTGCTGTGAGCGCGACTGAACTCAGACCTGTCGTCGAGGCTGACGAGTGGCGCACCGCCCAGGCGCAGTTCGACGAGGCGGCCGAGATCATCAAGCTCGAGCCGTGGCTCCGCGAGGTGCTCCGTGAGGTCCAGCGCGAGTTCACCTGCCACTTCCCCGTGAGGATGGACAGCGGTCACCTGCGGAACTTCACCGGCTACCGGGTGCAGCACAACATCAACCGGGGTCCCGCGAAGGGCGGCATCCGCTATCACCCGGATGTCTCGTTGAATGAGGTCAAGGCGCTCGCCATGTGGATGACCTGGAAATGCGCTGTCGTCAACATCCCGTTCGGCGGCGCCAAGGGCGGCATCATCGTCAATCCAAAACAGCTTTCACTCAACGAGCTGGAGCACATGACGCGCCGCTTCGCAACCGAGATCTCGATTCTCATCGGCGCTGACCGCGACATCCCA
>VBKD01000035.1 GCA_005888075.1 Chloroflexota bacterium | reverse complement strand
CCTGGCTGGCTGCGAGCGCGCTACACCGCGACCCTGAACCAAGCCTTGCTGCCGCCGCACTCAGCGATGCTGCTTGGCGTCGTTCTCGGCATCCATCAAGGCGTGCCGGCCGCGCTGCAAAACGCGCTCATCGCCACCGGCCTCATCCACCTGCTTGTCCTGAGCGGACTGAAGGTCGCCGTTTTCGCCCGCCTGGTGCAGGGCGCCTTGCATCCGCTCATGGGCCGAAATGCGACCTGGCCGGCCGTGGGACTGATCGCCCTCTACGCCATGGTCGGCGGAGCCACCCCGGCCGCGGTTCGAGCCGCCGCGATGGGCGGCCTGGCGATCGCTGCCTCGCATCTGGGCCGACCGACCCACGTGTGGACGTCGCTCGCGCTGACCGCGGCGGCCATGCTCGGCTGGCATCCGGAGCTGGCCTGGGACGTTGGTTTCCAACTTTCGTTCGCCGGCACCGCCGCCATCATCCTTCTGACCCCACCCATCACCGAGCGCATCGGGTTCATCCCGCACGTCATTCGCGAACCGTTTGCCGTCACCTGCGCCGCCCAGGTCGGCACGCTCCCCATGATGGCGACCGACTTCCACGTCCTATCACCTGTCGCACCTCTCGCCAACGCTCTGACCCTTCCGATCCTGCCAGTGATCATCGCGTGCGGACTGCTTCTCGGAACTCTTTCGTTTGTCCCAGAGGTCGCACGAGTGGCCGCCATTCCCATCACCGGCCTCCTCGCGTACATCGAGCAGGTTGCGTATTTGCTGGCCCGCGTCCCGGCCGCCGCCCTCTCCATCCCCCGGTTCCCGACATGGGCGGGGATGGCTTACTACTCCGCTCTTGGCCCGGCCGTCGTGGCCGCCAACCTGGCGGGACGCCGCCGTGCCCTGGCCATCGCCGCGGCCGTGCTCGCCCCGGCTCTCATATCGGGCACCGCCCTGGCGCTGTGGGCGAGCTCGACGCCGGTAGCCGTCGTGATGGCCGTGGGCGACGGGCAGGCGGTGCTGCTGCGCGGGCCGCACGGCGCGATCCTGATCGACGGCGGACCAAGCCCGGCCAAGCTCAATGACGAGCTCGGCTTGCAGCTCCCACCGTGGCAGCGAAATCTCGACGCGATCGTGATCACGGCGCCATCGCTGGGTCACATCGGTGGTTTCGCCGGTTTCGATCGACGCGCCCGCACGGTGTTCGTGCCCGGCGCCGGTCTGAGCGGGATCGCGTGGCGTACCGCCGCGCTCGAGGCCGCGGCCCGCGGCGCGACAGTGCAGCGCTTATCGGCCGGGCAGGCCATGGACGTCGCCGGCTTCCACCTGCAGGTGGTCGCGCCCGAGCCAGGCGCGCCCGCCGAGCAGCCCGGCGCCGCCTATCTGGGCTTTCGGGCGGTCGCGCCGGACGGCAGGAGCTTCTGCCACCTGAGCGACCTCGACCCCGACGCACAGGCCATCGCCGCGGCGCGATTCCAGGGCCCGTGCAGCTACCTGCTCCTGCCGGACCGAGGACGCAGCAAGCTCGCGCCGGAGCTCGAGAGGGTCGCCGTGGCGCCTAGCACCCAGCTCATCGCATCGCGCTCGTCGGGCAGGCTCGCCGCCGGTTTTCCGCCTAGCGTGCTCCGCACGGACCAGGAGGGCACGATCACCTTGCCGTTGTAAGTACGATCCAGGCGATGGCCGGCGCGTCCAAACGAGCTGCGGCGCACGCTCTGCTGCTCCACGGCGAGGAGCGGTTCCTCGTCGATGAGCGCGCCCGCGCCAACCTGGACGATTGGAAAGCCGAGCTGGTATCGGACTTCGGGCTCGAAGTCATGGAAGGCGTGGGCCTGACGCCCGCCCGCCTGCAGGACGCCGTCCTCCAGGCGCCCTTCCTTGACCCCTACCGCGTAGTGCACGTACGGATGCTGCCCGCCGGCCGGGCGGAGAGCCAGGCGGGCGCGGTCGCCGAGATCCCGCCCACGACCAGGCTGCTGATCACGGTCGCCGGACGTCTCAGCCCCGGCAACAAGCTGGTGAAAGCGATCGCCGCCGCAGGCGGATCCGTCGAGGAGATGCAGCCGCTCAGGGGCCGCGCGCTCGGCGATTGGGCGGCCAGGCGTGCAGTCGAGAAACATGGCCTCACGCCGGCCATTGCCGCGCAGGCCGTGCGCGTCACCCCACCCGATCTCGGTGTTATCGACTCCGAGCTGACCAAGCTCGCGGCGTACAAAGCCTCGGGCTCCAAGCTCACGCCGGAGGTCGTCACGCAACTGCTGGCTGGAGGGCGTGAGGATGAGATCTTCAGGCTCACAGACAACCTGCTGCCGAGGCCGACGCCGCAGGCCATGGAAATCGCGCGCGGCCTGACCCGTGGCGGAATGCAACCCACGTCGGTCGCGTACCGCATGGCGCGTCACATCGCACTCGTGCTCCAGGTGCGCGCGAAGCAGGAACGAGGCGAGACCCTACAGCAGATCCAGGACGATATGACGGAGCACCGCTTCGTGGTCCAGAAGGCTTACGACGCAGCATCGCAATCGAACCCGGACAGTCTCGAGACGGCGCTGAAGGCGATTCGCGACTACGAGTGGGAGGTCAAGTCAGGCCAGATCGACGCGGAGCTCGGTCTTGACGTGCTCCTGACCCGGCTCTAGACCGGGCCTGGGCTACTTCCTCTTCTTCGGAGCAGCCGAAGCCGGAGCGGCAGCCTTGCCTTTGCCCTTGCTGCCAGATGCCGCCGCAGCGGCCGGAGCCGGGGCACTGCCGAGCTTGGCCAGCGCTTTGGCCAGACGGCCTTTGCGTCGCGCGGCGTTGTTCGGGTGCAGCACACCCTTCGCGGCCGCCCGGTCCAGCGCACGCAGCGCCTCGAGCGTGATCGCGGGTCGATCGGACCCCGAGGCCGGCGCCCCGCCGAGGGCGCGTCGCGCCTTGACGACGAGCGTCTTGACCTCCGAACGCACCGCGCGATTGCGCACCGCTCGGCGCGCTCCGGCGCGCGCCTGCTTCTTCGCGGACGCGGTTCGCTTAGCCACGACTGATCACCAGCGGAGAGAACAAGGTCACGAATCGGTGATTATAGAGGGCCTTGGAATTCGAGCTCGCCGGCAAGCGCCCGAAGGTCCATCCTGACGCGTACATCGCGCCCACCGCGGTCCTCATCGGAGACGTTCAGGTCGGGGCGCACGCGAGCATCTGGTTCGGAGCGGTCCTGCGCGGTGACGAGGCCACCATCACGATCGGCGAGGGCGCGAACATCCAGGACAACGTGGTCGTCCATTGCGCCAAGGACCTGCCGACCGTCGTCCAGCCAAACGCCAGCGTCGGTCACTCCGCTCTGCTCGAGGGCTGCGTGGTGGAGGAGGGCGCGCTCGTCGGGATGGGGGCGACAATGCTGCACCGCAGCCGCCTGGGAGCGGGCTCGGTCCTCGCCGCCGGGTCGGTGTTGAAAGAAGGCCATGAGGTACCGCCAGGCCACCTGGCCGCCGGAGTACCGGCCGAGGTCAAAAAGCAACTTACCGGCTCATCCGCCGACCTGGCCGGCGACGCGGCGCAGCACTACCGCGACCGGTCGGTCAAATACCGGGCAGGGCTGAAATCTATCCAGCGCTGACACTCGCGCTTCCCGCGCGCGCCAAGCTGAATCTCGAGCTCGAGGTCCTCCAACGTCGCGAAGATGGGTTCCATGAGATTCGCACCACCTTCCAGGCGATCGAGCTGCACGACCTGCTCGAGATCGCACCGGCGGAAAAAACATCACTGACTACGACTGGACTGACCGTGACCAACGCGGATTCAGTGCTCAACGCACACGCTGCAATCGAACAAGCCACCAACCGTGAGCTTCCCGTGCGATTCCGCCTCCACAAGCGAATCCCACCCGGCTCCGGCCTGGGCGGCGCGAGCTCCGACGCCGCGACCACGCTTAGAGGCATTGCAGTCCTCTACGGACTGGATGTAGATCTCGCCCCAATCGCCGCGCAGCTCGGGGCGGATGTGCCGTTCTTCCTGAAAGGAGGGAAGGCGATGGCGCAAGGCCGCGGCGAACGCTTGACGCAACTTCCCGACGAGCTCGCATGGTTCGCCATCGCCTGGCCGCGAATCGAACTTTCGACAGCCGACGTTTACCAAGCGTGGGACGACGTCAAGGGAGAGCTGCCCAATCAACTGCGGCGCGCCGCCGAGCTCGTCGAGCCGCGACTTCGCGACCTCGCGCACACCCTGGGCCCGGAATGGCAGATGACAGGCAGCGGCTCCGCGTTCTTCGTGAGATGCCAAACGCAGCAGGAAGCCGCCGCGCTAACGGCCGGCAAAGAGCTCTGGACCGCGGTGACGCGGGCGATAGGGCCGTGGGCATGATCCGCAAGGCGACTGCCGTGTGGGCCGGCAAGGCAACCGGCGTCGTGAGCCGGATCACGCGTCGCGGTGGCGGCACGACGCTCCCCGGCGACATCGCAAGGGCCATCGACCCGCACGTCCTGACCAAGCTGTCGCAGGACCTCAAGCAGGGCTCGGTGGTGATCACGGGCACCAACGGCAAGACCACAACCGCACGGCTCATCAGCTGGCTGCTCGAGGGTGCCGGAAACACGGTCGTGGCCAATCGGGCCGGCGCCAACCTCATTTTCGGCGTCACGGCCGCGGCCGTGAACCAGGCTGGGCCCGACGGAAAGCTGCGAGCCGACTGGGGCGTGTTCGAGATCGACGAGGCGAGCCTGCCCAAAGCCGTCGCGGAGATCCAGCCGCACGCCACGCTGGTGCTCAACCTGTTTCGCGACCAGCTCGATCGCTACGGCGAGCTGGAATCCATCGCCAAAAAGATCGAGCAGGCGCTTAGCGCGCTCCCGGAAACAGCGCACGTCATCCTCAACGCCGACGACCCGCGCGTTGCGGAGATCGGACTAAGCCTCGCGCGCAAACCGACGTGGTATGGACTGGACGACGCATCAGTCGCGCAGAAGGAACTGCCCCACGCCGCGGATGCCAGGACGTGTCCCAGGTGCGGCGCCAGCCTCATTTTCGACGCGGTGTACGTCGGGCACGACGGTGTCTATCGATGCCCCAATGGAGACTTCCAAAGGCCAACGCCGGAGATCACCGCAACGGATATCAAGCTCGACGGTTTCGACAGCCTCGAGGCGACAATCGCCGGGACCAGAATCGCGATGCCGCTCGGCGGTCTGTACAACTGCTACAACGTGCTCGCAGCGTTCGCCGCGGCGCGCACCCTTGGGCTGACGCCGGACCGCATCGCGCAACGGCTCCAGACCTTCAAAGCATCCTTCGGCCGGCAGGAGCGCATCGACTATCGCGGCCGGAAGATCGTCCTCGTCCTGTCCAAGAACCCCGCGGGCTTCAACGAGACCGTGCGCACGGCGATCGATCTCGCAAAGGGGCGCAAATTCATCATCGGCCTCAACGACCGCAAGGCCGACGGAACCGACGTGTCCTGGATCTGGGATGTCGACTTCGAGCAGCTCAAAGGCAAGGCCGAGGTGGTGATCCCGGCAGGTATCCGCGCGCATGACCTCGCGGTGCGACTGAAGTACGCGGGCGTCAAAGCCGAGGAGCCGCAGACCGACCCCGCCAGAGCGCTCGACAAATTGCTCGAGCTCACCAAAGAAGGCGACAGCGTGCACCTGCTGTGCACCTACACCGCGATGCTCGACCTCAGAGCGGAGCTTGTGCGGCGAGGCTCGGCGTTACCTTACTGGGAGACCTAGCCTAGGAAAATGAACATGCGCTTCACCGTCGGTTGGCTCTACCCCGACCTCATGAACATCTACGGCGACCGCGGCAACATCCTCACTCTGCTGCAGCGCGCGCGGTGGCGCGGCTTCGACCCGAAACTCCTGGAGCTGGGCCGCGGCAACGCCAAAGAGATGGAAGACGTCGACGTCTTCTTCTTCGGAGGCGGCCAGGACCGCGAACAGGCTTTGGTCTACGAAGACCTGCTCGAGTTCAAGCAGCCGCCGCTGGAGCGCGCGGTGGCGGGCGGCGCGCAAATCCTCGCGGTCTGCGGCGGCTATCAGCTGCTCGGCCACTACTACCAGACATTTGAGGGCGAGCGTTTCCCGGGGATCGGCCTGATCGATGTGAGGACAGAGGCGGGGAAGCAGCGGTTCATCGGTGACGTGGTGATCGAGACGGACATCGCCGGCCTGACGCCGAAGACGCTGGTCGGATTCGAGAACCACAGCGGCCGCACCTTCCTCGGTCCGAAGGCCAGGCCCCTAGGCCGGATCGTGCTGGGTCACGGCAACAACGGTTCAGACGGAATGGAGGGATGCATCCAGGGCGGCGTCATCGGCAGCTACCTGCATGGGTCGCTGCTGCCCAAGAACCCTCACCTCGCGGATCACCTGATCCGCGCTGCGCTCAGGCGACGCGGCGTCGACGAGCTTTCGAGGCTCGACGACTCGGCGGAGATGTCCGCGCACGAGCAGATCCTGCAGCGCGCTGAACGGCGGTAGGCCGGGCGGCGCTCCCGTTTTTCACGGCGGCGGCAGCCGCCGCACCCCGGCGAGGCACAAGCGCCTCTCGCAGCACCTCGTCGATCGACTCGACCATCACGAACTGAATCTGCTTGCGCAGATCGGCCGGCACGTCATCGAGGTCAGCTTCGTTGCGGACCGGGATGATCACCCGGCGCAAACCGGCTCGGTGTGCGCCCAGCACTTTTTCCTTGATCCCCCCAATCGGCAGCACGCGGCCGCGCAGCGTGATCTCACCCGTCATCGCCACGTCGTCGCGCACCGGCCGGCCGGTCAGGATCGAAGCCATCGCGGTCAGCACGGTGACGCCGGCTGACGGCCCCTCTTTCGGTTGCGCCCCGGCGGGCACGTGCACGTGGATATCGTTGCTGTCGAACAAAGACTGGTCGATGCCGATGTCCGCGGCCCGCGCCTTCAGGTAAGACAGAGCCGCCGCGGCTGACTCCTTCATCACCTCGCCGAGCTGTCCGGTCAGCCGCAGCTCACCCTTGCCCGGCGTCAGAGTCGCCTCGACGAAGATGATCTCGCCGCCGACCGGCGTCCACACCAGGCCGGTGGCGATGCCCGGCCTGTCGATCCGCTCCGCCACATCGTCGTAGAAGCGGCGCTTGCCGAGCGCGG
>VBKD01000034.1 GCA_005888075.1 Chloroflexota bacterium | reverse complement strand
GATTGCAACTTTCATCATCGTGCTCCTCGCGTTCGACCGTCTGTACCTCGATGTGCATTGGGAGTCGGACGTGATCGGCGGCCTGATCCTGGGCGCGATCGGCCTGCTGGCGGGCACCGTCTGGCTCGACAGGCCGCGTAGAGCCCACAATTAATTCCCGATGGCGGAGAAGCCGATTTTGATCATGGTGATGACTGGTGGCCGCAACGACGCCGAGCGGATCGGCGAGGCGTTGGTCGTCGAGCACCTGGCGGCAGGTTGCTCGGTCGTGCCTATGGTCCATTCCTTTTATTACTGGAACGGCCAGCTGAAGCGCGAGCACGAAGCCCTGCTCTTGATCAAAACCGTCGAATCCCGGGCTGAGGCGGTCCAGGAGTATGTCCGCGGACACCACGAGTACGACGTTCCCGAGATCTTCCAGGTGCCGATCGATGGCGGGTCTCCGGCCTACCTCAAATGGCTCGAGGAACAAGTCCTCCCATAAGCACGCCAGCTAGGTATTTCGGGGCTTAGACTCGGGAGACTCGTGGCGACCGTAGTCAAGGAAAGGGGGGAGGACGGTGAGGCGGCGCGCTCCCGGAAGAGCCGGCGTCGCGCGATCCGGCGCAAGGTCGAGTCGCAGGTGAAGCCGGCTTCCGACCAAGAGGGCGCGCACGTCAACGGCGGGCAGGCCCCGGAAGCCATCCCTGAACCCGCGGCCGCAACCGACGATTTCAAGGACCTGCTGGGCCAGGCGGTGGGTGTCCGGCTGGACTCGATCACGCGTGAGTTCGGCGGGCGGGACGAGATGCGCGTGACGGCGCTCAGGGACGTCTCCCTGGAAGTTGGCCCTGGTGAGTTCGTGGCAGTGGTGGGCCCATCGGGCTGCGGCAAAACCACGCTGCTCTCGCTGATCGGGGGCCTTGATCGGCCGACGGCGGGCCACGTCTACTCGGCCGGCCTCGCGCTTGGCGAGCTGCCCGAGCGCGAGGTTGCGGACTACCGGCTGCAGCGTGTCAGCACGATTTTCCAGACGTTCAACCTCATCCCCTCGATGTCCGTCGAGGACAACGTCGCGCTGCCTTTGCTGCTGGCGGGGGTCGAACCCGAGGAGCGCCGTAAGCGGGCTCGCCATCTCCTGACGCTGGTCGGCCTCGAACACCGCGCGCGAACGCGTGCGGGCCGCCTCTCCGGAGGCGAGCAGCAGAAGGTCTCTGTGGCCCGGGCTCTCGCCAACCGTCCGGGACTGATCCTGGCCGACGAACCGACCGGCAGCCTCGACTCGGTGGCAGGCGAGGGCGTGCTGCGGCTGCTGGACGACCTCAATCGCCGGGGCGCCACGGTGGTGCTCGTCACGCACGATCCCGAGGTGGCGCGCCACGCCAAGCGCGTGGTGCGGATGATCGACGGTCGCGCCATAGAGCTCGAGAGCGGCAAACCGACCATGCGCGGCCAGGATCCGGTCGATCCGGCGAGACGCCTCCACTGGCGTGACACGCTGAAGCTCGGCGTGGGCAGCGCGGGTCGCAGGCCCCTTCGCACCTCCCTGACCACGATGGGGGTGGCGATCGGGATCGCGGCCCTGAGCTTGATCGTCGCCCTGGCCGGCGGTCTGCAGGAGGCGCTTGCCGCGCCGGCGCTGGCGACGAGCCAGCTCCACCAGGTGGCGGTCTTTCCGGTCGCCGACGCTAGCACGCAGTCGTTTGACGGCGGAACGCTGGCCACGCTGGGCAGGCTGCCGCACGTCAGGACTGCGTGGGGTCAGCTCGGGATGACGGGGACGTTCGCCTCAGCCGATAAGGCGGCCCCCGCGGCTGGGGACGCTCCTGCCGGGACCATCGTGTCGCTGCCTCCACTCAATTCCTCGAGCGCCCTCCCCGCGTTGACTGCGGGACGGCTGCCAAGCTCGGATTCGGCTGCCGAGGTCCTTTTGACCGACAGCGAGGCGACAGCCCTTGGCTACCGCACCCCACTTACGGCTCTGGCCACCCACGTTCGGTTCTCGGCCGCATACGGTGCCCTGCTTCCGGGCGCAAAGCGCAATCCCGCCGCCCAAACCGCGCCGCTGAGCCTGGTGGTGGTGGGCATCGTTTCGAGCAATTACCTGCCCGCCGGCGCGGCCGGGGGCTTGGCGCCCTACCGCCTCATGACCAGCTACTGGACCAGCCCGTCACCGCGTGGACGACCTTGGGTTCCAGACCCAGACTTTCGGCGACCAGTTCCGTAATTTCGAAGATCTGCTGGGCAAGGTGCGAATCGCGTTGCTGGGACTGGCCCTTGTCGCGCTGCTCCTCGCGTGTCTGGGCATCGCGAACACGATGTATACGGCTGTGCTGGAGCGCACCAAGGAGATCGGCGTGCTCAAGGCGTTGGGCTCCCGCTCGCACGATGTGTTGCTGCTCTTTGTGGCGGAGGCTGCAGTGATCGGGCTGGCCGGGGGGCTGATCGGCGCCCTGTTCGCTGTGCTCCTGGGCCGCCTCGGGAACGCGGCGGTCGACCGTATGACGCAGGGGGTGACCAGCGCCGGCTTCGATGTGTTCCGGACCAATCGGCCGGTCGTTCTGACGGCGGTGGCGCTGGCGGTCTTGTTGAGCACAGTCAGCGGCCTGCTCCCGGCGCTGCGCGCCGCGGGCCAGGACCCCGCTCGCGCACTTCGATACGAGTGAGGGCCTCGACCTACCCTCTGATCGACGCTGACGAAGCCGCGGCTCTCGTCTTGCACCACATCGCGACTCTCGGGGTTGAGCATGTGGCGCTGGCCGACTCGATAGGCCGCGTCCTGGCTGAAGACATCGTCGCCGGCGGCCCGCTGCCCGCATTTCCTTCCAGCGCGGTCGACGGTTATGCGGTACGCGCCGTCGATGCCGGCAAGGCGCTGCGCATTCTCGGCGAGTCCGCCGCGGGCAGGCCTTTCGAAGGGCATGTGACACCAGGCACCGCGGCCCGAATCCTGACCGGTGGCGTGGTGCCCGAAGGCGCCGATTGCGTCGTCATGGTCGAGGACGTGCAGCTGCATGGCGACCTCGTAACGGTCCCGGAATCGCTGCGGAGTGGCGCGAACCTGCACCCAGTTGGGACCGATGTTGCGAAGGGGGCGCGTGTGCTCTTGGCCGGCATGCAGCTCGGCGCAGCGGAGATTGGGTTGGCGGCGGCGACGGGGGCGCCGCGGCTTCCGGTGCATCGCCGTCCCCGTGTCGCGCTGATGTCCACTGGAGACGAGCTGGTCGAGGTGGGGGAGACGCCGAGAAAAGGGCAGATCCCGGATTCCAACCGGTGGGCGTTGCTCGGCGCTCTGCGCGAGGCCGGCGCCGACGTGCGAGTGCTCGGCATCGCGCCCGATGAGCCAGAGCCTTTGCGCGGGCTGGTGGTCGATGCGCTCGGCGATGCCGACGCGCTGGTCACATCAGGCGGCGTCTCGGTCGGCACCCATGACCTGGTCAAGCCGCTGCTCGAGTCGCTGGGCACAGTGCACATCGGGCGCGTGAAGCTCAAGCCGGGGAAGCCGTTCACGTTTGCGACTCTGTCTGAAGGAAAGGTTGCGTTCGGCTTGCCGGGTTTTCCGGTTTCGTCTCTCGTCACCTTCGAGGTGTTCGTGCGGCCCGCATTGCGCAGAATGCAGGGCTTCGCGAACGTGCAGCGCCCGACGCTGCCCGTGAGGCTGGGCTACGACGCGAGGGCAAGTGGGGACCGGACCGAGTACCAGCGGGTGACCCGCCACTCCCATCACCCCCACCCGACCGTGCCCTGCGGGCAGGGTCGACCTCCCCCGTAAATAACGGGGGAGGAGTCCCGACCCGCTCATGCCCTCTCGAGTCACCCCTACCCGCCCGTGCCCTCCGGGCAGGGGCGACCTCCCCCGTAAGTAACGGGGGAGGGATTTCCCGAACGGATGTGCGCCCTACAATTAATGGACCGTGGCCTCCAGCTTTCGAGTTGACGCACCCTTCAAGCCTGCCGGGGACCAGCCGCAGGCCATCGCACAGCTCGTCGAAGGCGTGCAGGCGGGGCTGAGCCAACAGGTCCTGCTCGGGGTGACCGGCAGCGGCAAGACCAACGTGATGGCCTGGGCAGTGGAGCAGCTGCAGCGCCCGGTCCTGGTGCTGAGCCCGAACAAGACGCTGGCCGCGCAGCTCTGCGCCGAGTTCCGCCGCCTGCTGCCGCAGAACGCCGTCGAGTATTTCGTGAGCTACTACGACTACTACCAGCCCGAGGCGTACATCGCCCGCAGCGATACGTACATCGAAAAGGATTCGAGCCGCAACGACGACATCGACCGGATGCGCCACTCGGCCACGCAGTCGCTCCTCACCCGCCGCGACGTGCTGGTGGTGGCGAGCATCAGCTGCATCTATGGCATCGGATCGGTCGAGAACTATATGGGCGAGTCTCTGCAGGTCGAGAAGGGCCAATCGATTCGACGGGAAGTCTTTCTCCGCAAGCTGACCGAGATGCTCTACGAGCGCAACGATTACGACCTCGCGCGCCTTCGTTTCCGCGTGCGCGGGGACGTGGTCGACCTCGTGCCCGCCAGCGAGGACAAGGTGTTCCGCGTCGAGTTCTTCGGAGACGAGGTCGACCGCATCCAGGAGCTCGACGCGGTCACGGGCGAGATCCTGGGTACGCGAGACGAGTTCACGGTGTTCCCGGCGTCGCACTATGTGACGCCGGCGGACAAGATGCGTCTGGCGATGACCGACATCGAGGCCGAGCTGGACGAGCGCACCAAATGGTTCGAGGAGCATGGGCGACTGCTGGAGGCGCAGCGGCTGCGCCAGCGCACCAACTTCGACCTCGAGATGATGCGGGAGACCGGAACATGTGCCGGCATCGAGAACTACTCGTTGCACCTGACACGTCGCAAGCCTGGCGACGCGCCGTACACGTTGATGGACTTCCTACCCGATGACGCCCTGATCTTCGTCGACGAGTCGCACGTGGCGGTGCCCCAGATCGGCGGCATGCTGGGCGGCGACCGATCGCGAAAGGCGTCGCTTGTCGAGTACGGGTTCCGCCTCCCCAGCGCGTTCGACAACAGGCCCCTGAGCTTTGAGGAATGGGAAGAGCGCGCCGGCAACGTCATCTACGTTTCCGCGACACCTGGTCCTTATGAGATGCGGCGCTCGCAGCGAACGGTGGAGATGGTCGTGCGCCCGACCGGGCTGGTCGACCCGACGGTCGAGGTCCGTCCGACCGAGGGGCAGATCGACGACCTGCTGGCAGAGGTCAAGAGGCGCACCGAGCTCGGACAGCGCTCACTCGTCACGACGCTGACCAAGCGATTCGCGGAAGACCTGGCCGACTACCTGCGTGAGTACGGTGTCAAGGTCCGGTACCTCCACTCGGAGCTGGACGCGATGGAGCGCATCGAGGTGTTGACGGCGCTGCGAACGGGCGAGGTCGACGTCGTGGTCGGCATCAACCTGCTCCGCGAAGGGCTGGACCTGCCGGAGGTCGCCTTCATCGGCATCCTCGACGCCGACAAAGAGGGTTACCTGCGCGCGTTCAGGTCCTTCATCCAGATCATCGGCCGGGCGGCTCGCAACGTCGACGGGCATGTCGTGATGTACGCGGACTCGATCACGGATTCGATGCGTCAAGCGCTTGACGAGACGGAGCGGCGCCGGAACAGGCAGATCGCGTACAACGCCGAGCACGGCATCACACCAGAGAGCGTGAAGAAGGCGATCTACGCTCTCGAGATCAACGAGAACGACCTCCAGGCGGACGCCGTGGAGATAATGGCCGGGGCCGGTGTGCCGCGCGAAGACCTGCTGGCGATCGTGCGCGACCTTGAAAAGGAGATGCGGCGCCTGTCCAAGGAGCTGCAGTTCGAGGACGCGGCGCGGGTGCGCGACCGCATCATCAAGCTGCGGCAGCGCCTGTCTGGCGAGGAGACCACCAAGGAGGACGACGGAGACGTGGCCCTGGCGATCGCCGCGGCGCCGAAGCAGAAGACCACGGTACGAAACTGGAGACGGAGCCGCCGCGGCCCGTGACGTTTGCGCCACTCGGATATAAGGAATAACTGAAGGCTTGCCAAACGACCAGATCATCATCCGCGGCGCGCGCGAGCACAACCTCAAGAACGTCACCCTGTCTATCCCGAGGGACAAGCTCGTCGTCTTCACCGGCCTTTCCGGGTCCGGGAAGTCTTCGCTCGCCTTCGACACCATCTACGCGGAGGGGCAGCGGCGTTACGTCGAATCGCTCTCGGCGTACGCGCGCCAGTTCTTGGGTCAGATGGAAAAGCCCGACGTCGACACGATCGAGGGCCTGTCGCCGGCCATCTCGATCGATCAGAAGGGGACGTCGAAGAACCCTCGCTCGACCGTCGGCACGGTGACCGAGGTGTACGACTACCTGCGCTTGCTGTACGCGCGGGTGGGCCACCCGCACTGTCCGGTGTGTGGCCGCGAGGTGAGGCGGCAGACCGTCGAGCAGATGGCGGACCACGTCGAGAGGCTTCCGAAGGGAACGCGCGTGATGGTTCTAGGCCCTGTCGTCAAGGGGCGCAAGGGCGAGTACAAGACGCTCCTCGAGGACGTGCGCAAGTCCGGCTTTG
Organism: Chloroflexota bacterium; assembly: GCA_005888075.1. Classification (GTDB taxonomy): domain Bacteria; phylum Chloroflexota; class Dormibacteria; order Dormibacterales; family Dormibacteraceae; genus 40CM-4-65-16. Next base: position 8,152 of record VBKD01000034.1, on the reverse strand, counting down.
TGCGGGTCCGCGTCGATGGCAGCCTGTACGAGATCAGCGAGTCGATCCCGATGGACAAGAACAAGAAGCACGACGTCCAGGTCGTCGTCGACCGGATCGTAGTGGGACCGGAGCAGCGGACGAGGCTGGTCGATTCGATCGAGACCGCGGCGAGGTTGGGCGGCGGGTCGGTGATCATCGCCCCGGTCGAGGGCGGGGAAGAGCTCCAGATGTCGCAGGACTATGCGTGTCCGTACGACGGCACGAGCGTGCCGGAGCCCGAACCGCGCAACTTCTCGTTCAACAGCCCGCATGGCGCATGCCCTACCTGCACGGGTCTCGGGTCGCAGCTGGTCGTGGACGGCGACCTCGTTGTTCCGGATCCATCGCTCTCGTTGCGTGAAGGCGCGATCGCGGCATGGAGCAAGTCCCAGTTTTTCTACCCGGAGCTGCTTGAGTCCGTTTGCAAGTTTTTCGGCATCGACATGGACAAGCCATGGTCGAAGCTGACCAAGCCTCAGCAGAACGTGCTCCTCAACGGCACAGGCGACAAGAAGATCCGATTCGGCTACAAGAACCAGTACGGCCACTCGCGCTGGTACGAGTCGCCCTTCGAGGGCGTGATCGCGAACCTTCAGCGCCGATACGAAGAGACGCAGTCCGAGTACCTGAAAGCCGAGCTCGAGAGGTACATGTCTCGCGGAGGTCAGCGAGCTCTCGGTGGGCAGGGCGATCGGCTTCTTCGACAAGCTGGAGCTCTCCGAACGGGAGCAGCTCATCGCGCGCGGAATCTTGAAAGAGATACTCGAGCGGCTGCAGTTCATGATCGACGTCGGTCTGGAATACCTCACGATCGAGCGCGCGGCCAACACATTGAGCGGCGGGGAGTCACAGCGCATCAGGCTTGCGACGCAGATCGGTTCGAAGCTGATGGGTGTGCTCTACATCCTCGATGAGCCATCGATCGGGCTGCACCAGCGAGACAACCGGCGTCTCATCAACACGCTGATTCGACTGCGCGACCTCGGCAACACGCTGATCGTGGTCGAGCACGACGAGGACACGATCCGTTCAGCCGACTACATGGTCGACATCGGACCGGCGGCCGGCGAGCACGGCGGTGAGATCATCGCCGCCGGCACTGTCGAACAGGTCCTCCGCGATCCGAATTCGCTCACGGCCGCATACCTGCGCGGAGACAGGATGATCCCGGTGCCGGCGCACCGGCGGAAGACCAACGGCAAACGCCTCGTGATCCGGGGCGCGCGCGCGAACAACCTGAAGGACATCGACGTCAGCATCCCGCTGGGCTGCTTCGTCGCGGTTTCCGGCGTCAGCGGTTCCGGCAAGTCATCGCTGGTCACCGACATCCTCAGCCGCAAGCTGGCCCAGCATTTCTACAGGGCGAAGGAGCGGCCAGGTCCCCATCTAGCCGTGGAAGGACTCGAGCATCTGGACAAGGCCATCGACATCGACCAATCACCCATCGGGCGCACGCCGCGGAGCAACCCGGCGACGTACACCGGCATGTTCACCCACATTCGCGACCTCTTCGCGAGCATGCCCGAGGCCAAGGTGCGGGGCTACAAGCCCGGACGTTTCAGCTTCAACGTGAAGGGCGGCCGCTGCGAGAACTGCCAGGGGGACGGGATCATCCAGATCGAGATGCAGTTCCTGCCCGACGTTTACGTGCCGTGCGAGGTGTGCCATGGGACGCGCTATTCGCGCGAGGTCCAGGAGGTGAAGTTCCGCGGCCACTCCATCTCAGATGTGCTCGACATGACGGTGGACGAGGCGGTTGAGGTGTTCGAGAACCAACCCACGATCCGCACCAAGCTCCGCACCCTGCACGACGTCGGCCTCGGTTACATCCGCCTCGGCCAGCCCGCGACGCAGCTGTCCGGGGGCGAGGCGCAGCGCGTGAAGCTTTCAGCCGAGCTGTCCCGTCGCGACACCGGACGGACGATGTATCTGCTGGACGAGCCGACGACCGGCCTTCACTACGCGGATGTCGAGCGGCTGCTGGCGGTGCTGCATCGTCTGGTGGACCATGGCAACACGGTCGTGGTCATCGAGCACAACCTCGACGTGCTGAAAACGGCGGATTGGCTCATCGACCTGGGACCAGAGGGCGGGGAGAAGGGCGGCTACGTCATCGCCGAAGGCACACCCGAGCAGCTTTCGACGAACACGGCATCGGCGACGGGACAGTACCTGAGGGAACCGCTCGAGAAGGCTCGGCGGGCCCGAGTGCCGTCCAACGGCGCGGCCAGGCCGCGCCGATCCAAAGTAGCGGTCGGCTGAGCAGCCAGGCAACGGAGCAAGGTACCGCGCGACCCGCCGGCTACGGCGGGCTTCTGCGCGTCCCGGGATTTGCCCGGCTTTACGGCAGCATGCTGCTCGGGCGCCTCGCGGCCTCGATGCTTGCCGTGACGCTGATCCTTTTCGTGCTGGCTCGATACCATTCGCCCCAGCTCGCCGGCCTGACACTCTTCTTGGCGATCTTCCCTGGTCTCGTGGTGTCGCCAATCGCCGGCGCGTTGCTCGACCGTCAGGGCCGTGCCCGGCTGATCGTCCTCGACTATGTGATAGCGGCCATCACGGTCTTGTTGATTGCGCTGCTCTCGGCTGGCCATGAGCTGCCTCCAGTCCTGCTGCTCGTCATCGTCGCGATCTCGTCACTCACCAACCCCCTGAGCAATGCGGGCAACCGATCGCTGTTTCCGATCGTCGCTCCCCGGCACCTGTGGGAGCGCGCGAACGCGCTCGACAGCTCAGCATTCCTTCTGTCTTCTATCGTGGGCGCGCCGGTCGCCGGGACACTCGTCAGCTGGATCGGACCTGAATGGGCGCTCGGGATCGTGGGGGTGCTGTTCGCGATCTCGGCTCTGGCGATCTTTCAATTCCGGGATCCAAGCCCGAGGTCTAGCGGGACCGAGTCGATCCTGGGGCAGGCGTGGCAGGGTCTCATCTACGTGCTGCGCAACCCCACCTTGAGAGGACTTGCGATGAGCTGCACCACTTACAACGTTTCCTGGGGGATTCTGGAGATCGCCGTCCCCGTGCTCCTTCTCGGCCGGCTGCACGAGACGGCGGCGACTGTCGGCTACGTTTGGGGCGCGATGGGAGTCGCGGGATTGCTGTCGGCGCTGGCCACCGGCCGCGTGAAGACCCAGGGTCGTGAACGCCAGCTCATGCTGGGTTCGATCATCGTCGGGGCGGTGGCGATGGCGATTCTTCCTTTTGCCTCGTCAGTCGCTCTGGTCGCGGTGGCGGTGATCGGGGTTGGCATCGCCAACGGCCCGTTCGACATCGGCATGTTCACTCTGCGCCAGCGCCGCACGGACCCAGCCTGGTTTGGTCGAGCTTTCGCGGTTTCGATGTCGCTCAACTTTGCCGGGATGCCGGTCGGAGCCGCTCTCGCCGGGCCGCTCGTCGGATGGTCGATCAACGTCGCATTCGGGGCGGCGGCCGTCGTGGCGTTGGTGAGCGCTGTGTTCCCGCTCTGGATGATCCCTCGGGAAGAGGGGCTGCCGGTCTCCCCCTAGCGGTTGCCGAACAGCGCCCAGCCGAGGACGAAAACCAGGAAGATGATGCCCAGCACGACGATCCCGAGCAACACGATGTGGATGATCCCGATCGCCATGCCTACCGTGGCCATCCACATGCCCTGCTCGCCGGTCTGCCTGATCTGCTTCCGGGCCATGTGACCGGTCACGACCGCGACCACAGCCACGGCCAGGCCGCCAACGCCCGGCACGACATGGGCGAAGAACGACAGGACGCCCGCCACCAGGCTGACAACAGCCAGGTTGTTCGTCTGAGCCCCCGCCGGCGTGTACTGCGGCGCCATCGCTGCATGAGGAACCGTGGTCGAAGGCGCGGACTGCTGGCCCGTGATCTCGGTCGGAGGGTGGCCGGCCTCGGAAGGTGGCGACCCCGGAAGCTCGCTTGGCGTAGTACTCACGGCCGGATGGAGTTTACGGCTTCCTACAATCGCCAGAGATGGCCGTAACCCTGGAAGAGACGATCAAGCGACGGCTGCAGGCCGTGCCCGAAAGCCCTGGCGTCTACCTGTTCCGGGACAACCGAAGCCAGGTGATCTATGTCGGCAAGGCTCTGCGTCTCCGCGACCGGCTTCGTTCGTACTTCACACCGGGCTACGCGCAGACGGCTCGCGTCTCCGAGCTCATCCGCAAGGCGAACGACTTCGAGTTCGTCACGACTGCCAACGAGGTGGAGGCTCTCGTCCTCGAGAACAACCTCATCAAGAACTACCGGCCGCGCTTCAACATCCGGCTCAAGGACGACAAGAATTACCTCTATCTGAAGGTGCCGGTAACCGAAGAGTTCCCGCGCGTCCACTACTCACGCCGGGTGCAAAACGATGGCGCTCTTTATTTCGGTCCGTACACCTCGGCCCTGTCTCTGCGCTCGACCGTGAAATCAATCCGGCAGCTGCTGCCCTTCAGGACGTGCTCCGACGAGATCTTCAAGCAGGGGAAGGTCTGCCTCGACTTCCACATCAAGCGCTGTCCGGGCCCTTGCGAGCGCCGCATCAGCTCTGAGGACTACAGGGCGCGAATCAACGAGGTCGCGATGTTCATGGAAGGTCGCTCCGACCTGCTCGTCCGTGAGCTGCGCGAGCGCATGGAGGAGGCGGCGAACCGGCTCGATTTCGAAAACGCGGCGCGCTATCGGGATCAGCTGAATTCGATCGAACGGATCGCAGACAGGCAGAAGGTGCTGACGCACGGGCGCGACGACCAGGACATCGTTGCGTACGCGCGCAGCGGCAATGACGTGTACGTCGAGGTCGCTTACATCAGGCAGGGCAAGATGGTCGGGCACGACGGCCATCCGCTCGACGGGGCGGCCGACGCGGCCGAGCCTGAGGTGCTGCGCGGCTTCCTGCTTCAGTACTACTCGAGCGCGACGCACGTGCCGCGCACGGTCATTCTCCCGGGAGCTGTCGAGGAACCGGACCTGATCACAGGGTGGCTCAGCCAAAAACGCAACGGCCCGGTCAGCTTCGAGATCCCCCAGCGCGGACGCAAGCGCGCGCTGGTGACGCAGCTCGCGGAGACCGCGACCCAGGAGCTCCAGCAGCAGCGGATCCAGGCGGACTACGACCGCAGCCGGACCGAGCCGATGCTGGCGGCGCTCGCCGAAGCGCTCGACCTGGAGGCTCCGCCCAAGCGCATCGAGTGCTACGACATCTCGAACATCCAGGGCGACTCGGCTGTGGGATCGATGGTGGTGTTCGAGGACGGCCGGCCCCGCAACGACCACTACCGGCACTTTCGCATCAGGCAAGTCCCCGGACCCAACGACTTCGCGATGCTGCAGGAGGTGCTGCGGAGACGGCTCGAGCGGCTGGAGTCCGCGCAGCGTCGCGAGGACGCCGAGGTTGTCGGCGATCGGTCGTTCACGAGCCGGCCCGACCTCATCCTCATCGACGGCGGGCGCGGTCAGCTGAGCGCCGTGATGGAGGTGCTCGAGTCGGCGGGCTACGCGGACATCCCGACATTTGCGCTGGCCAAGGAGCGCGAGGAGATCTTCGCTCCTGACCGCGCCGAGCCCATCATCCAGGAACACAACTCGCCAGGCATGTTCCTGGTCCAGCGCATTCGTGACGAGGCGCATCGCTTTGCCATCACGCATCACCGCAAGGTGCGATCACGGAAGGCGCTCACTTCGCCGCTCGACTCTGTCGAAGGCATCGGGCCCGCGCGCAAGCGGGCCCTCCTGCGACACTTCGGTTCGGTGCAGGCCATCAGGGAGGCGCCGGTCGACGAGTTGGTCAAACTCGGCATCCCGGAACGCCTTGCGGCGCGATTGAAAGAGACCCTTTGAGCAGACAGTCCCGTCCGTGGCACTAGTCATCCTCGGCGGCACGAATGACGCTGAGCTCGAGGAGGCGGTCGGCGTGTTCCTCGACAGCGGGTTCCGGCTCGCGCGCTGGCTGTCTCCGTGGGAGGACGCGGACGCCGTCTTGCCTCTTCGAGGCGATGCCGTTCAGCTGCTCAAGGACGCGGACTCGCAGAAGATCCGCTACGTCCTGGTTCACGTCGGCTCGGCCGACGGTCGCGTCGGCGGCAGCCACGACCGAGCCCATCACCGCGTCGACATCGCCCAGCTTCGCGAGCTGGCGCAAACCTTGCGGTCACGCGAGCGGCTTCTGATCACATGTCTTGCATTCGGCTACAAGAACGGCATTCCTGACGGCGCGTCGTGGGTGGTCGACGTCCGGCTCCTAGACAACCCTTACTGGGTCGACGAGCTGCGTCCCCTGGACGGCCTTGATCAGCGGGTGCGGGATTACGTGCTGGGGCAGGGCGCGGCCCAGGACCTCCTGTCAAACCTGGAAAAGACGCTGCGGGCCGCCATTCCGCACTATCGCGACCACGGACGCTCGCAGCTGGTCGTCGCCTTCGGGTGCACTGGAGGGAGGCATCGCTCTGTTGCGATGGCGAGCGAGATGGCGTCGCGGCTTTCGGCGATCGAAGGTGTCGACGTAGAGTTCACCTCGCGCGATATGGAATAGGTGATGGCGCGGGCCCTGGTCCTGGGTGGCGCAGGTTTCATCGGCGTCGCCGCTTGCAAGGAGCTGATGCGGCGTGGGGTGGAGACGATCGCCGCGGGGCGCAAGGAGCGTCCGTATGGAACCTTCACCAGCTACATCGCCCTGGACCGCACCGACGAAGAACAGCTGAAGCGAGCCCTCGACCAGGTGCAGCCCGACGTGCTGCTGGACCTTGCGTGCTTCCAGCCGAGCGAGGTGCAGGCGGTCGCCAGGAACTTCACGGGCCGGCGCTACGTCTTCATCTCCACTGGCGTTTATCCCGAGCTGAACGGCCAACCGGCACGGGAGGAGGATTTCGTGCCGCTCGAGGGCGAGCCCCCGGTCGCTGAGTCGAATGACCTTGGTGTCGTCCTATCGAGCCCTCGTGGAATTTCGGCCTATATCGAAGGGAAACGCTGGTGCGAGACGGTCCTCGCGCGTGACCAGAAGCTGCCGTGGACGGTGATCCGCCCTCCCGCGGTCTTCGGCGCCGGCGACCACTCGCTCAGGATCGCGGCATACATTCAGCGCATCGCCGACGGCGGCCCGCTGCTCGTTCCCGCCGAGTCGTACGAGCGCCAGGCCGGTCTGGCGTGGGCCAAAGATGTCGGCTATGCATGCGCGCTGGCGTGTGACCTGCGCAAAGACATCGCTCACAAGGCGTACAACGTCGCGTTTGAGGGCGTCAGCTTGCGTGACCTAATCGAAGGCGTCGCACACGCCCTTGGAGTCTCAGCGCAGATGCATCCAATCCCATTCGCGGAGCTGCCGGCGGGCGCCAGTCCCTACGGCCCCGACCCGCGCCGTGCGGCGGGCTACGTCATCGAACGTGCTCGGCGTGAGCTCGGCTTCGAGCCGTCCGCATTAGAGGAAGCCCTCGCCGAAACTCTCGCGTGGTACCGAGTCGCGCATCCGTCGCATCCCGGCTACGCGAATCGTGCCAAGGAGCTCGCCCTTGCAAGATCCTCGTGAGACGCTGGCGAAGCGTCTCCGCATGCAGGCCAGGTGGTGCGCTGAGCTAGGGTCGCCGCTCTACGCGTCTCTGCTGGAGTCGGCGGCGCAAGACCTCGAAAGCGAAGGCCCAGTGTGGGACGTGCTGCAAGGTTTCGGATCCGAACCGGCCACCTCCGCGCTGGCCCTGCGATTCATGGCCTCAGTCCACCGCCTCGTCCTGGACGGCACCCTGCCGGATCTCGCTCGCCACTATCCGTCCACGGGTGGCGATGGTGACGCGGCGGCCGCCTGGCCGCTGTTCAGGCAGGCCCTGGTCGACCACCAATCCACCGTGCGCGATCTGATCAAGCGAGGGTGCCAGACGAACGAGGTCGGACGGAGCGCCGCCCTGCTGGGCGGATTCCTCGAGATCGCGCATCGCTCGAAGTTGTCGCTGCGCCTTCTCGAGATCGGCGCCAGCGCCGGCCTCAACCTGCGATGGGACCGCTATCGCTACGAATCTACGGAAGGCGCATGGGGCGACCCGGCCTCGCCCGTGCGCTTTGTCCATGCATTCGACGTCCCTCCGCCGCTCAACCGGCCCGCGGACGTCGAATCGAGGAAGGGCTGCGACCTCAACCCCATCGACCCGACCTCGGAAGAAGGCGCCCTGAC
>VBKD01000033.1:1416-8931 GCA_005888075.1 Chloroflexota bacterium | reverse complement strand
CGCGGGTGGTTCGTATGTCGGACCGGATGGCTCCGGCGAGATGCGCGGATATCCGACGCTGGTCCAACCCAACGACAGGGCGAAAGACGCCGAGTTGGCAAAGCGCCTGTGGCAGATCTCCGAACGGCTGACGGGCGTGCGGTATGAGCGACTGGACGCCGCCGCCTGACTTACCCGGGTTGAGCAAACGTGACGGACAGGTCCGTCAGTCGACGTACAGCCCGTTGATAGGTGCTTCCCCGTAAGACTTCCCGGCCATGAGCACGAACCGCGTACCTGGTTGCGCTTGCTCCACGATTTGAGTGGCCATGGCCAGTTCCTCCATTCGTTGAGTTAGAAGCCCAAGACTTCGTCGACGAAGACGACGGTGATTCGCCCAGGGTCGATCTCGCGATTGATGATCAGAATCTTGTTCACCGCGCTGTGTATGCCGTACGCGACCTGGGCGCGTGCGTCTTCGAGCGGAAAGGAGTATTCGTTGATCCGCTCGAGGCCTTCCTCGAGGTCGGACACGATCTTCTGCGTCCCCACCACCAGGATCACTCGGCCAGCACCGCTGACATAGGGACCGAGCTGGCTGCCGCCCATCGAGGCGGCCATCAGGGATCCGGTCTCCGTGACGGCGTGGACGCTGCCGAGCATCACGTCGGGCGCTGAAGAGAGGCGGCGGATCTCGTCGCCCTGGGTCTTGCGGTCCATACCCCAGATCTGGGGGCGGAGCGGCTCGTAGCGGCCGGACGTTTCGAGCGCCTCGATGATGCCTGTCGCCTCGAGCGTTTGCGAGGCGCCGTGATAAACCTGCGATCCGTCTGGGATCAGTCCCAGTACGATCCGCTTCGCCTCAGCCGCGTCGGCGGCCCGAAGCACACCGATTCCGTTCGCTTCAAGTGCGGCGGCGGCCCTGCTGACGCGAGCCTCGTCGCTCAATCTCCCGAACCGGCGGCTGATGGATCGATCGAGGTTTGGCCTGAGTTCACTGATCACTGACACACTCCTCCTTGGGGGTTCTGCGACGGTATACTTGCAACAGCAAATACCTCGGCTAGACCCAGTTTATTGCATATGCAAGTACAGCCCGAATCAGACGTCGCCGGCCTCGTCGACAAGCTGGTGCTCCAGGCATTGCCCGGCGGGCGCGGGTTGGGGGCGTGGCAAGCACTGCTGCGGGCACACGCCACGCTCCTGCGGCAGCTCGAAAAGGATCTGGAAAAAGAGACAGGTCTCGCACTGGCCGACTTTGACGTGCTGGCGCAGCTAGCTCTTGCAGGAGGGGAGCTGCGAATGACAGAGCTTGCGGACAAGGCACTCATCTCACGGTCCGGCATGACACGCCGTGTTGCCCAGCTCGTAGATGCAGGTCTCGTACGCCGCACCAGCGCGGGTACCGATGCACGTGGCGTCGTGGTCGCGCTTACCGACGCGGGCGTCGCGCGGCTGACCGAGACGGCGCCGGTTCACGCGCGGGGGATTGCAGAGCTGTTCGTCGCCCAGCTGGACGACCAGGAGCTGGCCATGCTCGAGAGCGCCCTGGCCAAAGTCACGCTCGACTGCAACTTCGGCTAGCGGCAGCGGCCTGACTCGGGCGAACCTACCCCACGACCGCGAGTCGTAAGTTCGCCACCTGTCCCGCTCGCACGGCTCCCGCTAGCTCGAGGTGGATCGGGTCGCCCCCCGGCTTGCTGAAGAGTCGAACGCCATCCCCGAGTAATACGGGAACCACGTGGATGACGACGTCGTCGAGAAGGTTGGCCTCAATGCACTGGCGCGCCACGTCGGCGCCGAAGACGACGAGATATCTGTCGCCCGCGGCGCGGCCCGCCCGCTCAACCGCCGCGCGGATGTCGCCCGAAAGAAAAGTGACCTTTGGATCCTCAGGCGGTTTGTGGGTCAGGACGTACACCGGTCCGGACCAGGCACCGCCATACGGCCCCCGAAACTCGCGCCGTTCCTGGACCGCGCCAACGTCGTAGGTGTTCCGACCCGAGAGCACGGCGCCGATGTTCTTGAGCAGCGCGTTGACCTCGGCGTTTTCGTCCATGTAGCCGAGCATCCAGTCCATCGAATTCCCAGGTCCCGCGATGTAACCGTCGAGCGACATCGTCACGTGCCACAGAACTTTTGCCATCGGACCTCTAATTCACATTACTCGCCCCCACCCCTGAACCCGCGCAGTCCAGACCAGGCGCAGACGGCCTTATCGAGCTTGGCCGCCGCTGATCGTCAGGACGACGTTCCCTGTCTTCTGCTGCGTTTCGACATACCTGGTCGCCTCGACCACATCCTCGAGCGCATATCGCCTGTCGATGACCGCCCGGTACTTGCCAGCCTCGATGAGGTCCTTCAGGAACAGCACCTTCTTCTTCGTGTAGCGCGGTGGAATCGGAAACAACACCTTCTTGTTTCCGATCCGCGAGGTCCAAAGCGCGAGAAAGAGATTCTCGAAACCGTCGGTTGCCACGTACGCACCGCCTCGGTTCAGCGAGCCTCTGCAGCGGCCGAACGAGTGCTTGCCTACGGCGTCGAAGATGACGTCGTAGGTCTCGCCGTTCTTTGTGAAGTCCTCGAGCGTGTAGTCGATCACCTTGCCGGCGCCGAGCGACCTCACGAGCTCGACGTTCTTGGTGTTGCATACCGCGGTGACGTCGGTTTCGAAGTATCTGGCGAGCTGCACGCCGGCGGTGCCGATGGATCCAGAGGCTCCATAAACGAGAACCCTCAGCCCCTTTTTGATATGTGCCGCCTCCAGGCACATCAGAGCCAGGATTACGCCATCGGTGACCGCAGCAGCCTCCTCGAAGGTCATGCCGGAAGGCTTGGGGGCGATCGGGGAGCTTTCCGGAAGACAGATGAACTCTGCGTGCGTCCCAAACCTGAACGCGCTGGTGCTGCCGAAGACATGGTCACCGACGGTGAACTCTTTGACGTTTGCGCCGACAGATTCGATCTCTCCCGCCAGCTCGGTGCCGAGGATCCGCTGCCGAGGCCGGAAGAGTCCCGTGAAGAAGCGGCTGATGAACGGCTTTCCTGAGCGAAGCCCTGTGTCGGTCCGGGTCACGGTCGTGGCGTGGATCTTGATGAGGACCTCGTCCTCCTTGGGGGCGGGGCGCTCGACTTCTTCGAGTCGCTGAACCTCAGGCGGCCCGTACGCGTCGAAGACGACCGCTCTCATCTTCATGATGGCTGCGGCGCACGGAGCCTCTCCAGGCCATCGAGGATGAGATCGAGCCCGAACTCGAACTCGTCCGCGTAGTCGTAGCCGGGCTTCATGGCGTGCTCGGTGAGCATCTCGGCGAGATGAGGGTACTCGTCGGCAGGAAGCTCACCCAGGATGTTTTCGGCGAGCTCGATAGCCTCCTCTGAGGTTTGGGACGGCAGGTTGATCTGCTGCAGGGCAAAGCCGTAGATGTAACCGTCCATTACTGAAAATGCATGGGCAGCCATGTCGATAGTGAAGCCTGCCCCGCGAAGTGTTCGGAGCACAGAGTCGTTGTGACGTAGGGTCGCGATACCGGGTTTCGTGCGCGACTGCATCACGCTCGTCGCCCATGGGTGCCGCAACAGAACGTCGCGGACCGAGATCGCCCGCCGGCGCATGGCCTTCTTCCATTCAGGTCGGCCTGACGGCAGAGCTATCTCGCTGAAGACGAGGTCAACGATGCCGTCCAGGATGTCGTCCTTGTTGGCGACGTGGTTGTAGAGCGACATCGCCTCAACCCCGAGCTTCTGCCCCAGCTTGCGCATTGAGAGTGACTCGATCCCGCCCGCGTCGACAAGGACGAGGGCGGCACGAAGAATGCGCTCCCTGGTCAAAGGGCTGCGGTGCGCGGCGTTTCGGTGGGTTTGGGTGGTGGCCATCTCTCCTCTTGACAGACTTACGGTGTACGTATAGGCTTACGGCGTAAGCTTACACCGTATGTTTACGGATTGTGGGCCGCCTCCCACTCAATCCAGGAGAGCTCCATGACCTCACTCAAGCGTCGCGCGAGAATCGCCGGCGTCTTTTACCTGCTGGTCGGCATCTTCGGTGGCTTCGCCGAAGGATTTGTGGATCCCAAGATGTATGTGGCCGGGAACGCGGCGGCCACGGCCGGGAACGTGCTTGCGAATGCCGGACTTGTCCGTGTCGGCGTCGTCTCCCACCTGTTGGATGGGACGTTCTTCGTCATCCTGGCCATGACCCTGTACATCCTGCTCTCGCACGTTGACAAGAGCGTGGCGAGGGCTATGGTCGTCCTCGTCGCACTTGCGACCGGCATCATCTGTCTCAATGCGGTCTTCGAGTTTGAGGGCCTGCGGGTAGCTACCGACAGCTCTTATGCCGCTGCTTTCGGCATCGCCGGTTCAAATGCCCTGGTGCTGCTCCTGCTCGACACCCAGCACTATGGGACCCTCGCCGCGCAGGTCTTCTTTGGCCTGTGGTTGGTGCCAATCGGATATCTCGCGTACAAATCAAGAGGGCTGTTCCCCAAGTGGCTCGGGGTCTTGCTCGTCCTGGGGGGCGTCTGCTACGTCGTGGACCTGCTCGCGGCGTTTCTGGTCCCCGACTTCGGCCAGAGGATCCACACCTTCATCGTCATCCCATCAGGAATCGCCGAAATCTCGATGGTCTTGTACCTGCTTGTGGTTGGCGTAAAGACAACAAGACCAAAAGAGCAGCGCATCCTCGCCGCGGCGTGACGCCAGCGCGAAACGGTGTGGGGCCGGGAACCTTTCCCGGCCCCATCAGCCTCTCAATGCCGCCCGACAAATTCCTCGTCGACTCTGTTCGTGCGGGTTGCGGTGAGGCAGATTTCAGCCTGCGGCTGACTCCACCTCGAATCGCCCCGTCAGAGTTTTCGCGGACGTACTCTGGATCCCGTGCAAGGCCGAGCCGGTTGCTCTGAGTCTTCAGCTTTTCCATCAGGTCCCCTCGCTTACGCAACTGAACGGTTGCATTACAAGCGAGTCGTGAGTAACATGCAACCATGACATTGCATAAGTCCAGATGATTTCAGGCACCGCCGCCATGACGAGCGGTAGGACGCGCACGACTGCAGGCGCGCTGACGGCGACGCTCGCGCTCGCCGCCGGATCCTGGGCGGTCGCGGTCCGGCAGATGAACGGGATGGACATGGGCGTTGCGACACGGCTCGGTTCGTTCGCATTCTTTGTTGCCCTTTGGGTGTCGATGATGGCGGCCATGATGCTGCCGGGCGCGGCTCCGGCGATCTTGAGACGCGCTCATGCGAGCGGCCGGTTGCGCGCCGTGCCGCCATTCGTCGGCTCGTACCTTGCCGTCTGGACACTCGTTGGTGTCGCCGTGTATCTGTTGTACCGGCCGCACGGGTCTTCAGCCGCCGGGGCGGTTGCGATAGCGGCTGGTCTTTACGAGTTCACGCCGCTCAAGCAACACTTCCGTCAGCGGTGCCGCGAGAGCGTCCGCTCTGGATTCGAGTTCGGGCTCTACTGCGTCGGATCGAGCATCGGACTGATGCTGATGCTGGTGGCCCTGGGCATCATGAGCGTCACGTGGATGTCCGTGATAGCCGTCCTCATCCTCGCCCAGAAGCTCCTGCCCGCGAGAGCCATCATCGATCTACCTCTGGCGCTAGCGATCGTGGGACTTGGAATCCTGATCTTCATCGCGCCCTCGTCGGTTCCCGGACTCGCGCCACCGATGTGAGACGTCATCGGCGCGCTTGCCCACACAAGCTGTTGTAACGACAGATAGGAGAGAACAATGACCGATCACAAAACCGGAACACGTGAAGAGTGGCTCGCGGCGAGGCTGGAGTTACTCGACGCCGAGAAGGCGCTGACGCGGCGAGGCGACGAGCTGGCGCGGCGCCGGCAGGAGCTGCCCTGGGTTCGAATCGACAAGGAGTACCGCTTCGGGACCGATGAGGGCACCGCGTCCCTGGCAGATCTCTTCAGAGGACGCTCGCAACTCCTCATTTATCACTTCATGTTCGGGCCTGAGTACACGGCAGGCTGTCCATCCTGCTCGGCGATCGCGGACGGCTTCGACGGCTCGGCCGTCCACCTGGCGAATCACGACGTCACGCTGAGCGCCGTCTCGCGGGCTCCGCTCGCGAAACTGCAGACGTACAAGCGGCGGATGGGTTGGAGCTTCCCGTGGGCTTCGTCGTTTGACAGCGACTTCAACTACGACTTCCATGCGTCGCACACCGAGGAGGAGTGGAGGTCGGGCGCCGTCGAGTACAACTTCCGCACCTCGGACTTGCGGCTGCCGGAGGGAGGCGAGGCGAATCCCTTCATCGCCGAGCTCACGTCGAGCGTTGGAACGGACTGGCCGGCATACAGGCGAGAAGGGCCCGGCGTGAGCGCGTTCGCGCTCGAGGATGGCATCGTGTACCACACCTACTCGGCGTACGAGCGCGGGATAGATATCCTCTGGGGCATGTACCAGTGGCTCGACCGTGCTCCACTCGGTCGCAACGAGACCGGCTTGTGGTGGCGCCGGCACGACGAGTACGACAGCAAGTGAAAGAGCATCGACGTCGTGGATGACATCGCCGGTCCCCTCTGTGTTTGGATTGCTTAGAGGGCCCGACTCATGAAAGCGCTTTTCATCGCCGGTTTCGGACCGATCACCTCCAACGTCAGCGAGTCACGACGGCTGTACGAGGACGTGCTCGGCATCCGGTTCAAGGTCGAGGAGGGCGAGTACCTGCACACCGAAGAGGTCAAGGGTGCCAACACGTTTGCGGTGTGGCCGCTGGCCCAGGCCGCGGAGTCATGCTTCGGCACCAGCGAATGGCCGGCTGACACTGCCATCCCGCATGCGTGGCTGGAGTTCGACGTCGATGACATCGAGGCCGCGACGCAAGAGCTCGAGGAGCAGGGCTACCGGCTCCTCGTGCGTAACCGCACCGAGCCGTGGGGCCAGGTAGTGACGCGGCTGCTCAGCCCGGAGGGATTGCTGGTCGGCGTCACAGTGACGCCATGGATGCGGGGCGAGGCGGCATCCTCTTAGTCGGCTTGCCCTCGGCCAAGGTCCATCAGGTGGTCCTCAGCTGCCATATAGCTGGCGGCGGCTGGCTAAGCGATTTGGGCGCCTCCGTGGATGTCCATTACCGCGCCAGTGATCCAGCCGCTTTGCTCGCGGTCGGCCAGAAACAGGGCAGCTCTTGCAACGTCGTCGGGCAAACCCAAGCGGCCGGTCGCGTGCATTGCGGCCAGCTTCGCCTGGGTCTCGGCCGGGATTCGCTGCCGGTTGTCCTCCGTCAGGATCGTCTCCGGCGCGATGCAGTTTGCCCTCACACCGAAGGGGCCCGCCTGCAGGGCGACGTCTTGGGTCAGCAGTAGGACCCCCGCCTTGGCCGCTGCGTATGCGAGGGGAGAGCCCGCGTGCGGCCGGCGAGCCGCGGTCGACGAGATCGTGACAATGTCTCCGCGACCGCGCTGCTTCATCCCAGGCAGGAAAGTCCGGATCGTGAGGAAGGTGGCAGTCAGGTTGGCGTCGAGTGTGGCGCGCCAGGCCTCGACCGAAACATCCTCCACCGAACCCGGTGC
>VBKD01000033.1:0-1396 GCA_005888075.1 Chloroflexota bacterium | reverse complement strand
CTCCCGCCTGCTCCGAAGATCTCATCCCTGATCACCTCCACGGCGGCCTGGTCGCGGCCGTGGACCGCAACCCTTGCGCCCTCTGCTGCGAATAACCGTGCGATGGCTGCCCCAATGCCGCGCGACGAACCGGTGATCAGTGCGACGCGGCCCTCCAAGCGCTTCATAGCAGGTGCTCCTCGATCAATTCTGTTCGTCCAGGTAAGCCGCGACATGACGACGAGTCACCTGCTCGAGCGCCACGCAAGGGCCGACGAAGCGCACAAGCTTGCCCAGACTGTCCTTGTAGTTTGTCAAGGGTGCGGCCTCGAGGCCGCGCCGGCCGGGAACCGCCTCTTCAATCAGCCGTCCCAGGTCTGCCCGCCAGCTCTGTTCCGCCTGTACTTGCATATGCAATAAATCTTCGGTCGAGGTATTTGTAAATTGCAAATACTGTCAGCCGGCTTGAGCCGGGAGGAACCAGAGATGAGCAGCCCCCAAGACATCGAGTTCGGATTGGACTCGTTCGTTCCCATCAGCGTTGACGAGTCGGGTCGCGAGCTCAAAGGCGACCTCGTAATCCGCAACACGGTCGAAGAGGCGGTGCTCGCGGATTCCGTTGGGATCGACTCGTTCAACATCGCCGAGCACTATCGCCAGGACATGATGGACTCCGCGGCGAGCATCATTTTGGCCGCGATCGCCGGCCGGACCGAGCGCATCCGGCTCGGCACAGCCGTCACTGTCCTGAGCACACAGGACCCCGTTCGGGTGTACACCCAGTTCGCCACCCTCGATGCGGTGTCGAACGGCCGAGCGCAGCTGATCGCCGGACGCGGCTCACTGGTCGAGTCGTTCCCGCTCTTCGGATACGACCTCAACGACTACGAGGAGATCTTCGAAGAGAAGCTCGACCTTCTCATGCGCCTGCTTCGGGACCAGCCCGTCACGTGGTCGGGCAAGTTCCGCTCGCCGCTCACGAACCAGTACCTCAGTCCTCCCCTCCCGGAGGGACATCTGCCCGTGTGGGTTGGCGTTGGCGGCAGTCCGCAGTCGGTGGTCCGAGCCGCGCGCTACGGCCTCCCGCTCATGCTGGCCGTGATCGGCGGGCCGCCGAACCGCTTCTTACCGCTCGTTGAGCTCTACAAACGAGCTCTCGATAAATTCGGAGAGCCGCGGCAGCGGATCGGTATGCACTCTCACGGGCTAGTCGCGAGGACCGACCAGGAAGCCGCGGAGATTCAATGGCCGCACTGGGCTCATGTCTTCGAGCGGGCCGCCGCCGAGCGTGGGTGGGCGCGGCCGAGCATGGAAAGGTTCCAGGCCGAGGTCGACGAAGGATCGCTGTACCTCGGGTCGGTGGAAACCGTTGCGACCAAGATCGCTTGGGTCATCCGCCTTCTCGGGCTCAGCCGGT
>VBKD01000032.1 GCA_005888075.1 Chloroflexota bacterium | reverse complement strand
TCGAGCTTGAGGTTGCTGACGCCGGAGACGTTGAAGGCGATCGAGACGACGCCCAGCGTCGTCGGAATCTGCGTCAGGACGTCGGGACCGCCGGCCTTGGTGATGTCAGACGCGGCCATCGGCACATCGCTGGCGCCGAAGTCCACCGTGTTGGCGATGAACTGACTGATGCCTGCGCCGGATCCGCCTCCCGGATAGTTGACGGTGACCTGTGGGTATTTCTGCGAGTAGTCGTAAAACGCTTTGTCATACAAAGGCTTGGGAAAGGTTGCGCCAGCCCCGATGATCGAACCACTTCCGACATCGGCCGATGGCGACGGACTCCCAGCGGTTGGCCCGCCACATGCGGTGACAACCATGGCGGAAGCCGCCCCCACGAGCAGGAACCGCCCGATTGACATTAGTCGAAGCATCTAACCCCTCCTGATTACGGTCTGAAACAAACTGATGAGCCACACGCTATGACGGAGGGGGTTAATGACCGGTTATACCGACTTTAAGCGCCGGCGGTGACAAAGCCATGCAGTCGGTCCATGCATATACTCCGGCCGTGATCTGGGATCGTCGCCACCCCATCGAGCCGGTGCGGCCGTCGCCGCAGTCGCGGGACTCATTCGCGGACCTGCTGGAGAACGCGCCGGTCCTCGCGCTTCTTCTCGGCAGCGACACACACGTGGTGGCGGCGAACCGAGCCGCGCGCGAGTTCTTCGACATCGACTCGTCGCGCCTCCCGGCAAGCCTGGTCGAAACGACGCTCGAATCGCGACTCTTCGAGATCGTGACGGGCGGCGAGCTGCAGGCCGAAGCACAGCTCGTGCACCACCGCCGGGTCGTTCAAACCAAGCTTGTCCCCGGACGCCGCGAGGGGGAAACCATCCTCTTCATGATGGACATCACCGAGGTGCGCCGGCTCGCGACCGTCCGGCAGGAGTTCGTTTCGAACCTCGTTCACGAGCTGAAGACGCCGATCACCTCGCTCCGGCTCACCGCCGAGAGCCTGCTCGGCGATCCGCTCCCGAAAGACCGGCGCCGCTTCGCGGAACGTCTGGTCCGTGAGGCCGACCTCATCAGCAAGATCATCGACAACCTCCGCCAGCTCGGCGACATCGAGACCGGAGTGATGGCCATCGACTTCACCACATTCGACCTGGCCGAGCTGGTCGACGACAGCCTCGCCCGGCTGCGCCCCGAGCGTCCCATCAACCTGGCCATCCCGCCCAACCTGATGATCACGACCGACCGCGCCAAGCTGGTGCAGGCGCTCAACAACCTGCTCGACAACGCCGAGAAGTTCTCTCCGCCCGGCACCGCCATCGATATAGAGGTAGCGGTCGTCGATGACGAGATCGTCTTCAGCGTGCGCGACCGTGGCCCGGGCATCTCGCCCGAGCACTGGAGCCGGGTCTTCGAGCGCTTCTACAAGGTAGACCGGGCCAGGCCGCGGGAGGCGGGCGGCTTCGGCCTCGGCCTGGCCATCACCAAGCACCTGGTCCAGATCCTGGGAGGCCGGATCTGGACGGAGGCAGCCCGGGAGGGGGGCCAGGTCTTTTACATCGCCCTGCCGAGTCAACTATTAACCAACGTATAAATTTCCGTTAATCCGGGCACAGATATCCTGGAGACCGGGGAATGGCAGACCTTCGACCAATGATTCAGCCACCGGCGCCAGTGGGAAGGCCCGAGCTGCGCACCGTGTACGGAGCGGGCCCCGCCAAGGTCAAGGTTGACCAGCTTTCCTTTTATTACGGCAAGTTCCAGGCGCTGCATGACGTCACGTTCGAAATCCCCGAGAAGCGCATCACCGCCATCATCGGACCCTCCGGTTGCGGCAAGAGCACGCTGCTGCGCGTGCTCAACCGCATGTATGACCTGGTGCCTTCAGCCCGCGCCACCGGTGCCGTGGTCATCGACGGAGAGGATGTCGTCAGCACACGCAAGCTGCTCGACCTGCGCCAGAAGGTGGGCATGGTGTTCCAGCGAGCCACGCCTTTTCCGATGTCGATCCGCGACAACATCGCCTTCGCGCCCCGCCTGCTCGGCTGGAAGCCGGCGCGGATCAAAGAGGCTGTGACGGAGAGCCTCGAGCGTGCGGCTCTGCTGGATGAGGTCAAGGACCGGCTCGACGAGCCCGCGACCTCGCTCTCGGGCGGGCAGCAGCAGCGCCTCGCCATCGCGCGCTGCATCGCGGTCAGCCCTCAGGTGATCCTGATGGACGAGCCGTGCTCGGCGCTCGACCCGGTCGCCACGCTGAAGATCGAAGACCTCATGTCGACGCTGACCCGCGACTTCACTATCGTCATCGTCACGCACAACATGCAGCAGGCTGCTCGTGTCTCAGATTTCACGGCGTTCATGCTGATGCACCCCGAGCACCGCTACGGGGAGCTCATCGAGTTCGCGCCGACCGCCGACCTCTTCAACCAGCCTCAGGACCAGCGAACCGAGGCTTACATCACCGGCCGCTTCGGTTAGTTCGTTGGAGACTGTCGGAAACTAAATGCCTCGACTGACATTTGAAAGAGAGCTCGCGAGCCTTCGCGAGTCACTGGTTCGCATGGGGACCCTTGTCGAATCGCAGATCGAGGCGTCGCTCGACGCGCTTCGGCGTCGCGACGCGGCGGCGGCCGAAAAGGTTCGCAACCAGGACCAATACCTCAACGAGCTGTTCAGGCAAATCCGCGAGCAGGTCTTCATGGTCATCTCGACGCAGCAGCCGGTCGCGCGCGACCTGCGGTACCTCATGGGCTTGCAGTACATCGCCACTGAGCTGGAGCGCATGGGTGACTACGCCGTTCGAATCGCTCGCATGACGAGCACGCTTTGCGCGCTGCCCGAGGTACCCCTCCGTGCGGAATTCGGACTGATGGGCGAGCTGGCCATCGGCCAGGTGCACGATATCCTCGAAGCCCTCATCGACCAGAACGAGCCACACGCCCGGGAGGTGGCCAGCCGCGACAACGAGGTCGACCGTCTATACCACCGCGTGTTCGAAGACCTGGTGAAGGAGATGGGCGCCGGCGGCACCGACGCCGACGGGGCGCTTCGAGCGGTGACTCTTCTCCTCGTCGCGCACAACCTCGAGCGAATCTCCGACCGCGTCACCAATGTCGCGGAGGACATCGTGTTCCTCGAGTCTGGTCAGGTCGTCGAGCTCGGATGAGCCGCCCCGGTGCCAACGGCAACGCGGGTCGCGTCCTTGTCGTCGAGGACGACGAGGGCATTCGCGAGATGTTGAAGTACAACCTCGTCACCGCGGGCTTCTCGGTCCAGGCGGCAAGCGACGGGGCTTCCGGCCTGCGCACGGCGCGAACCGCGCGTCCGGACCTGATCCTGCTCGACCTGATGCTGCCTGGCATGAGCGGGTTTGATTTCTGCCGCGCCTTGCGCAAATCGAGCCGAGTGCCGATCATCATGATCACGGCCAAGGACGCCGAGGTCGACAAGATCGTCGGCCTCGAGCTCGGCGCTGACGACTACATCACCAAGCCTGAGCGCGATGCCATCGACGACTTCAGCATGGACCGCGCCGCGAGGCGGGTCGTGCTCGATGGAAGAGACATCAGGCTCACCGCGCGGGAGTTCGACCTTCTTTCGTACCTGCTCGCTTTCCCCGGCCGCGTCCACACGCGTGATGTCTTGCTCGAGAACGTCTGGGGCCATGAGTTCTCAGGCGATCGCAAGACAGTGGACGTGCACGTGCGGTGGCTGCGCGAAAAATTCGTCGGAGTCGCGCCGTTCGAGATCGTCACCGTGCGGGGTATCGGCTACCGGTTGGACCGCAAGGGCTCGCCGGTCGACGAACCGAGCTAGGCATGGCGACCGTGGCGGAGACCGTGGCCGCGCCGGTGTTGCGTCGCCCACCAGATCGGTTCAGAACGGTGACCGCGCTGGTCGCCGCCGCCGCGCCGCTCGTGCTGGTGGTCATCGTGGTCGTGCTGATCCGCGGCTCGGCGCCGGCACTGCACCAGTTCGGTCTCGGGTTCCTGGTGGGCCAGACCTGGAACCCGCCCATCGACAGCTTCGGCGCCCTGCCGGCCATCTTCGGCACCGTCGCCTCCTCCCTCATCTCACTCGCCATAGCGCTGCCTGTCGGAATCGCGGTCGCCGTGATCCTCGCGGAGCCCAGTCATTCATCGATTCGCGGCGTCATCGGCACGGGCATCGAGCTGCTCGCCGCCATCCCGAGCGTCGTCTACGGCATCTGGACCCTCTACGTGCTGTCGCCCTGGTCATACGAGCATCTCGAAGTCCCCATCTCCGACCGCCTCGGGTTCATCGGGTGGCTGTCGCAGCCCGCCACTAGAAGCCTCTTCAACGCGTCGCTGGTCCTGGCGGTGATGATCCTGCCGACGCTGACCGCGATCTCGCGCGACGTCATCCGCGCGGTGCCCCGAGGCATGAAGGAAAACGCGGTAGCGCTCGGCGCGACGTGGTGGGAGACCACCTGGCATGTGATTCTGCCGGCGGCTCGCGCGGGGATCTTCGGCGCCACCATCCTGGCCCTGGGCCGCGCCCTCGGCGAGACCATCGCCGTCACCATGGCGATCGGCAACCGTTACTGGATTCCCCAGTCCATTTTCGAACCCGCCTACACGCTGGCGAGCGTCATCGCCAACGAGTTCACGGAGGCGACCAGCACCCTCCACCAGGCGGCTCTCATCGAGCTGGGCCTCGTGCTCATTCTCGTCACCCTGGTCGTCAACCTGGTGGCGCTGCTGCTGGTCCGCTCCGTGTCCCGGGAAACGAGGCTCACAGCGTGAACCGGACCAGCAGGAGGAGCTACACCAGCTTCGCCTGGCTCGGCGTCATGTATTTGCTGACGGCTTTCGCCCTGATCCCGCTTGGACTGGTGCTGTGGTTCACGGTGGCGAAGGGGCTGCCGCCCGCTCTGCACATCGAGTTCTACACCAACGTGTTCAGGCCTGTCGGCGTTCCGGGCGCCGGGATCAAGCAGGCCATCGTAGGCACCCTGATGCTGGTCGGCATGGCCTCGGTGATGGCGATCCCGGCCGGCATCCTCGGCGGGATCTATCTCGCGGAGTACGGCCTGGCGCGGTGGGCAGGCTGGGTTCGCCTCGCGAGCGACGTGCTGGTGGGAACACCATCGATCGCGGTCGGCCTTTTCGTGTACGCGATTCTTGTCGCACCACTGCACCACTTCTCAGGGGTCTCGGGGTCGGTGGCACTGGCGGTGCTGATGCTGCCCATCGTCGTGCGTACGACCGAAGGCTCGGTGGCACTCATCCCCAACGGCCTGCGCGAGTCAGGCCTGGCCCTCGGCCTGCCCCGATGGCGGGTCTCGCTTCAGCTGATCCTCCCGGCCGCGGCGCCGGGCGTGATCACCGGCGCGCTGCTCTCGGTGGCACGTGCATCAGGCGAGACCGCGCCGCTGCTGTTCACCGCGTTTGGGAACCAGCTGCTGAGCCTCGACCCGACGCATGCAATACAGGCGCTGCCTCTGACGGTTTACCAATATGCATTGACCCCGTACAAATCTCTGCAGGATCAGGCGTGGGGCGCGGCGCTGGTGCTCGTCGTGATGGTGCTCGGCATCAACCTCGTCAGCCGCTGGGTGCTTCGCCGCCAGATCGCCCTGGCGGGACAGCTCTAAAAATGTCTCACGTCCTCTTTGTGTGTCTACACAACGCGGGTCGCTCGCAGATGAGCCAGGCGCTGTTCGAGCGGATGGTCGATGGACGCCACGAGGCCCGGTCCGCGGGAACATCACCCGGCGACCGCGTTCATTCCAATGTTGTCGCTGTGATGCAAGAGGATGGAGTCGACCTGAGCGATCGCGTGCCGCGTTTGCTGGACGATGATCTCGCCCACTGGGCCGACGTGCTGGTGACGATGGGATGCGGCGACGCTTGTCCGGTGATTCCAGGCAAGCGTTACATCGACTGGGAGTTGCAGGATCCGAAGGACCTGCCCGTCGCGGACGTCCGTAGCATCAGAGACGACATCGAAAGCCGGGTCAGCGCGCTTGTGGAAAAACTGGATGCGAATGGTGGTTGATTCTTTGCGCTTGATCAGGGCTTCGCGGTTAGACTGCACCGGAACACGAGCCGACGCTGAGGGTCCCGCCGCCCAAACGTTTCAGCTAACGAAGGAGCAATGGTGGCAACAAAGATCCTGGAAGTAGCCGATGTGGATGTGATCAGGGCCGCGGGAGGCGTCGTCTGCCGAGCGTCGCGTTCGGGAGAGACAGAGGTCGCCGTGATCCACCGTCCCGCATACGATGACTGGACTCTGCCCAAGGGCAAGATCGAGCCTGACGAGAAGCCAGAGGACTGCGCGCTGCGCGAGGTCAGAGAGGAGACAGGCCTGCGCTGCGAGCTGGGCCGCCCGCTCGGCTGCACCGCATACGTCGACCGTCGAGGACGCGACAAGGTCGTGTGCTACTGGTTGATGGAGGTCAAGGGCGGCCGTTTTCGCCCGGGCATCGAAGTGGACAAGCTGCAGTGGCTGTCCGTCGAGGACGCCCTCCGCAAGCTGACGTACACGCGCGACAGGACCCTGCTGGCACAGCTGGACCTCTCCTAAAGGAAAAGCAGAACTCCTCCCCATTTATGGGGAGGTGGCCCGAAGGGCCGGAGGGGCCGACCGAGGATCAGACGGTCATCAAGATCGACGATCGGTAATCTGAATGCGTGCAGACGCTCATGCATGCCGATCCGCTGGAGATCGCCGGGGTCACCCTGCGCTCGCGACTGTTCCTCGGCACGGGCAAGTACGCCACCGACGAGGCCATGCTCGGCGCGCTGGACGCGTCCGATTGTGAGCTGGTCACCGTCGCGTTGCGCCGGCTCGACCTCGACGATCCCAACAAGAAGACCATCCTCGACGCCATCGACTGGAGCCGCTATCGCATCCTGCCCAACACGGCGGGCTGCCGTACCGCGGAGGAAGCGATCCGCATCGCCCGCCTCGCGCGCTCCATGGGCCTTTCCGACTGGGTCAAGCTCGAGGTCATCCCCGACCCCCGTTACCTCTTTCCTGATCCAGAGGAGACGCTGAAGGCGGCGCGGGTCCTCGTGGCGGAAGGGTTCAAGGTGCTGCCGTACATCAACGCCGACCCGGTGCTGGCCAAGAGACTCGAAGAGATCGGCACCGTGACGGTGATGCCTCTGGGCTCGCCGATCGGCTCGGGGCAGGGGATTCAAACCCTCGAACAGATCCGGATCATCATCGAAGACGCGCGCGTGCCCGTGGTCGTCGATGCAGGCATCGGGGTCCCGTCTGATGCGGCGCTGGCCATGGAGCTCGGCGCCGATGCGGTGCTCGTCAACTCCGCGGTGGCGCTCGCCCAGGATCCGGCCATGATGGCCGAGGCGATCAAGCTGGGCGTCGAGGCCGGCCGCAAGGCGTACCTCGCCGGCCGGATCCCAAGGCGAGGGGAGGCGAGCCCGAGCTCGCCCACCGAGGGCATCTCGCGGCCCCGCGGCTAGTCACACCCGTTGCGATGGCGATCGTCGCGAGCGCGGCGGATGGCCATCACGCCGCGGGCCGCGCCACCATCCTGCAGCTCCGGGCGCCTGACCTGACAACCAGAGAGCTCGAGCGGCAAGCCACAGAGCTGGTCGCATCGTCTCCAATCCCGGTGCTGGTGAGCTCGCGCTGCGATGTCGCCCTCTCCTCAGGGGCGGCGGGGGTCAACCTTCCCGAACGGGACATCCTGGT
Organism: Chloroflexota bacterium; assembly: GCA_005888075.1. Classification (GTDB taxonomy): domain Bacteria; phylum Chloroflexota; class Dormibacteria; order Dormibacterales; family Dormibacteraceae; genus 40CM-4-65-16. Next base: position 2,858 of record VBKD01000032.1, on the reverse strand, counting down.
CGGCGACGCACGTCGGCTCCTCGAACACCGCATGGTCGGGCGGTCGGTCCACTCGATCGAGGCAGCGCTCGCGGCCGAAGGTGACGGGGCGGACTTCGTGATCTTCGGACCGGTCTGGGCCAGCACGAGCCACCCCGACGTCGAACCGGTGGGTATCGATGCTCTATCCGATGTGGCGCGCATGCTCCGCATCCCGGTGCTCGCCATCGGCGGCGTCACCGAGGCGAGGATCGCCGAATGCGACGCGGCAGGGGCGGCCGGCTACGCGGCGATCAGCTTGTTTCGATGATCGCCCTGCAGGTCAACGGCAAGCGGGTCGAGCTGGAGGCTCCAACCCCGCTGTTGACCTACCTGGACCGGCTCGGAGTAAACCCTCGCGCGGTCGCGGTCGAGCACAACGGGGAGATCATCGAACGCACCGCGTACGACTCCGTCACCTTCCAAAACGGCGACATAGTAGAAATAGTCCGAATGGTAGGAGGGGGCCAGACCTCCAACTCCAACTCCTCCCCATTTATGGGGAGGTGGCGCGAAGCGCCGGAGGGGCCGACCTAGGCTAAAACTCCTCCCCACTTGCGGGGAGGTGGCGCACTGCCCGCAGGGCACTGCGACGGAGGGGCCGACCTAGGCTAAAACTCCTCCCCATTTATGGGGAGGTGGCGCACTGCCCGCAGGGCACTGCGACGGAGGGGCCGACCTAGGCTAAAACTCCTCCCCACTTGTGGGGAGGTGGCGCACTGCCCGCAGGGCACTGCGACGGAGGGGCCGACCTGGATCAGCCCGTTCCGAACAACCGGTCCCCAAAATCCCCCAGCCCCGGAACGATGAACATCCGGTCGTTCAGCCCCTCGTCCAGCGCCGCAGTGTAAATCTGCACCTCCGGGTGCCTCTCCTCGAGGAACTCTACCCCCTCCGGCGCCGCCACCACGCAAACCATGCGCGGATCCACACCGCCCGCCTCCTTGATCAGGTCGAGCGCCTGGGCCGCCGAGCCGCCGGTCGCCAGCATCGGGTCGAGCAGCATCGGCACCTTGTCCACCAGGGTGGGCAGCTTCTTGTAATAGATCCGCGCCACCGCTGTCGCCTCATCGCGTTCGAGCCCGATGTAGCCGACGCTCACGCGCGGCAGGAGCTCGAGCGCAGGCCCGAGGATGCCAAGCCCGGACCGCAGCACCGGGATCGCGACCACCTCGCGCGCGACCTCGATCCCCGCGGTCTCGCTCAGAGGCGTCTGCACCGTGACGTTGCGGACCGTCAGGTCGGCGGTCGCCTCATAGAGAAGCAGCGTGATGATCTTCCGCGCCAGGACCCGGAACTCTTCCGGAGGCGTCCCCACGTCGCGGAGCTGGCGCAGGCTGTCCGCGACGAGCGGATGCTTACTGACGCTTAGCGACAAGTCCGTCGCGAGCGATCAGGCGCCGCAGCGCGTCGACCGCCACCTTGAGCATGCGATCCATGTAGGAGGGGTCGAGATGATGGATCTCACCGGCTCCAATCTCGTCCACGCAAAGGTTGATCGCTCCGGCGCGCAGCTTGCGAAGCCGCGACACGACGAAGAGTGTCGATGACTCCATATCGTTGCAAAGGATCCCGGCCCTCTTCCACATCTCCAGCTCCTCACGAGCGTGTGGTCGCGGCATCGTGTCGGGCTGCAGATCCGAATAGAGCGCGTCGACCGACCGGATGACCCCGACATGAAACGGCACGCTGGCCGCGCGTGCCGACTCGATCAGCGCATTGACCACGTCGAGAGACGCGATCGCCGGATATTCGAGAGGAATGTATCCATTCGGAGTCCCTTCGCTGCGCACCGAGGCGACGGCGATCACGAGATCGCCCAGCTTGATCTCGGGCTGCGCGGCCCCGCACGTGCCGACGCGAAGCAGCGTGTGAACTCCGAGCTCGCTCAGCTCCTCGATCCCGATCGCCACGGATGGACCGCCCATCCCGGTCGACATCGTCGATACGGGCACGCCATCCAGCTTCCCCGTGAAGGTGCGGTACTCGCGGCTGAACGCCACCTCGCGCGCGTCATCTAAATATTGGGCGATCATCGGCGTGCGGCCCGGATCGCCGGGCACGAGCACGTAATGTCCGGCATCGCCCGGGCCCAGGCCCACGTGATACTTCTTCTCAGTCACCGCCACCGCTGCGACAGTCTATCGATCCCTGGTGACGCCGTTGGGGTCCACATGAGCGAGAACGTGCGGGGGGCGGCTGACTTCCCGATCGCTCAGCCGCCAGGCCTTCCGGAGGCGAGGAGTCACACGCTCGATCAGCTCCCTGGAACGCGCGTGCACCACCACGACCGGGTCCCCGGCCCGAACGCGAGCGCCGACCGGAGCTTCGATGACCAGGCCGGCGGCGGGGTCGACCCTGTCCTCCTTGCGCGCTCGCCCGGCGCCCAGCTCGAGGGAGGCAAGCCCGACCTCCAGCGCGTCGATCGATTCGACATAACCGTCCGCCTCCGCGGCGACGGACAGCTGGACCGCCGCCACGGGCAGACCCTCATCCAGCCTGCCGCCCTGGGCCGCGAGCATCCGCTCGAACGTCTCCCGTCCGGCGCCCGACCGCAAGACCTGCCGGGGGTCGGCCTGGACACCGGCCAGCCTGCACATCTCGCCCGCCACGCGCAGCGACACCTCGAGCAGCTCCTCATCCCCCTCGCCGGCAAGCGCATCGAGCGCCTCGCGAACCTCGAGCGCGTTGCCCACCGTGCGCCCCAGGGGATTGTCCATCGCCGTGACAAGGGCCACGGTCCGGCGCCCGGCGCCTTCACCGAGGAGCACCATCTCGCTCGCCAGCTCCTCCGCCGCCTCCGGGGTGGGCATGAAAGCGCCGCGCCCGAACTTCACGTC
>VBKD01000031.1 GCA_005888075.1 Chloroflexota bacterium | reverse complement strand
GCGACGGCGACGGTCGACTGACCTACCCGTACGATCACGCCGGACCGGGCAACGCCTCCGTCGGCGCGGAGATCGGCATCCGAGCCGGGTCCTTGCAGATTGCGATCGGGTTTGCGCACACGCGCGCGGATGCCGAGGAAGTCGCGCGCGTGGCGCTGCAGAAAGGCGCCGGCAGCGTCCGCCAGGCGTTCGAGCGAGCGTGGCGTTCACAGCCCGAGATTCCGCCGGCGCTCGCCAAGGTCAGCGGCGACGAAGGGATGCTCGCTCGTGCGTCGCTCGCGCTGCTGCATTGCCTGGAGGACAAGTCGCATGCCGGCGCTTTTGTCGCCGCTCCCGCGGCGCCATGGGGGGAGACCAACCACGACGGCAATCACATCTATCACCTGGTCTGGCCGCGAGACCTCTGCCGGATCGCGACAGCGCTGCTCGACGCTGGGGACACGGAGGCGGCCCTACGCGCGTTCCGTCACCTGCAGAACCATCAGCGTCCCGATGGCGGCTGGTACCAGAACTGGTTTCTGGATGGGACTCCGCACTGGACCTCGATCGAGCTCGATCAGGTCGCGCTGCCGATCCTGCTCGCCTGGCGATTAGGTGTGGCCGGATGTCTCGACCACGATCCGTATTCGACGATGGTGAGGCCGGCCGCTCAATACATCATCCGCGAGGGACCGGTGACGCAGCTCGACCGCTGGGAGGACCTGGGCGGACTCTCACCGTCCACCCTCGCGGCGTGCATCGCCGCGTTGATCGTCGCGGCCGAATTTGCGAGCGACGCCGGCGAGCATGTGGCCGCGAGTCACCTGCGGACCGTCGCGGACTACTGGAACGACCGTGTCGAGACATGGTGCTCCACGCCGGACGGCCAGTACGTGCGTCTCGGCACTGACCCCGATCATCGTCCCGCGCAAGGTTCGATCGCCCCCGAGTTCTTGGAGCTCGTGCGCTATGGGCTTCGCAGGCCGAAAGATGACCGCGTGCTTCGCAGCCTCCGCGGCGTCGACGCGCAGCTGAAGGTCACGTTGCCCTCAGGACCCAGCTGGCGGCGATTTGTCGGCGACGTCTACGGCGAGCACGAGGACGGCTCGCCCTGGAACGGCGACGGGATCGGCCGGCCGTGGCCCGTGCTGACTGGTGAGCGCGCGCGCCATTTCTTCGCCATGGGCCTTTCGGCAGCGGAGCTCGTCCGGTCGCTAGAGGGCTTCGCCGGCCAGGGATTGATGTTGCCCGAGCAGGTGTGGGACGGGCCAGAGATGCCCCACCTCGGTCTGCAGCCCGGTCGCCCCAACGGCTCGGCGACCCCGCTGGGCTGGGCGCACGCCGAGTATCTCGAGCTCCTGGTCACCATCGCGCTGGCGGGTTTCCCCGACATCGTGATGCCCGCGCGCAGGCGCTACACGGAAGGGACCGCACAAGCGCCTGCGTTCGTGTGGTCGCACAAGCATCAGATCACCCGAATCGCTTCGGGCCGCCGCCTTCGGGTGCAGCTGCCCCGGCCTGGAGCCGTGCACTACACGTTCGACGAGTGGGAGAGCTACACCGACGTCGAAGCGATCGACACGACGCTCGGCGTGTGGGTCGCGGAGATTCCCTGCAACCATCTCTTACCGGGTCGTGATTTCTCCTGGACAGCCCATTACGTGACGGGGTGGGAGGGCAAGAACTTCACCCTGACTGTCGATTAGTGTTCATCCGGTGGTTCTAGGTCGTCCAGCCTCAACTCGTTGCCTGAGTCCTCGTCGAACTGGCTGTGCAGCTCGCCGCAGTCGGCGCACCGGTAGTACTCACCGACGAACCCTTTGTGCCAGACCGCGAAGCTGACCACGCCAGGCTCTTCGACGAAGATCTCCTGCTCCAGCTTGTAGATGACCTGCTCCCACCCGCCAACCTCGATGTCATCGTCGAGCACGACCACGCAGTAGGGGTGAGGCTCGCCCCAAACCATCACCACCTCGCCGCGCCGCTCGTCGTCCGTGTTGACGATCGACCACGCCTCGGCGGCCTGCGCCCGGGAGCTGCGCACCAGCCTCAGCTGCGCCCAGAAGCGCTCGGCGGATTCGCGCTCGGCCTTGTCGTGCTCGGCCTGGGCTTCCTGGAATGCGCTCCACATGCGAAGCAGGTGGTTGCGAAAACGGTGATAGGTGGGAAGCAGCTTCGGCTGCTGCTTGGGCGACCCGATCAACTTCTCGAAGGCATGCTCGAACGCTGCCTCGACGCGCTCCTGGCGGTCGGAAAGATCCGGCGACCAGGCCTCGTCCTCGGACAGGCGCATGCTCTCGTTCAGGACGACCTCGAAGTCCAGCCAGTCGTCCCCGAACTCCGGCACGAAGACGCTCTCGACCAGGTCGGCGAGCCTGTGCTCCTCGAGCAGTGCCGGCGTCACCTTGCCGCGAGCGTCGGGCCAGCCCTTCCAGCCCATCACGTTGTGGATCCAGTAGTCGAAAACGGTGACCGCGTACTGCAGGGCGGCCGGGGAGCTCCAGATCCCCTCCGGCCAGGTCCTCTTGCCGGTCCGGACCTTGTTGTAGAGCGAGATCACCTGCTCTTCGTCTAGGTACTCGGTCTCCATCGTTACCCCACTATAGGAATAACCGGAAGGCGAGCCTGGGTATAGTCCTTTGGCATGAATCAGGCACGCGCCTTCACCCCGGACCAGGTTGCTCGGTATGCCCGCCACCTGATCCTCCCCGAAGTCGGCAGCGCCGGTCAGCGCAAGCTCCTCAACTCGAGCGTGCTTCTCCTGGGCGCCGGCGGCCTCGGGTCGCCCGCCTCCATGTACCTGGCAGCGGCCGGGGTGGGGAGGATCGGCATCGTCGACTTTGACGTGGTCGACGCCTCCAACCTCCAGCGCCAGCTTCTGCACGGCCACGACGACATCGGCCGGCCCAAGGTCGAGTCGGCGGCGGAGACGCTGCGCAGCCTCAACCCGGACGTCCAGGTGGACGCCATCAACGAGCACCTCAACTCGGAGACGGCGATGCGCATCTTCTCGCCGTACGACGTGATCATCGACGGCACCGACAACTTCCCGACGCGGTACCTGGCCAACGACGCCGCCCATTTCCTCGCCAAGCCGCTCGTGCATGGCAGCATCTTTCGCTTCGAAGGACGCCTTGCCCTGTTCGACTCGGCCAGGGGGACCGGCTGCTATCGCTGTCTGTTCCCGGAACCGCCGCCCCCCGGTTCGGTGCAAAGCTGCGCCGAGGCCGGCGTTTTTGGGGTGCTTCCCGGGATCATCGGCAGCATGATGGCGTTCGAGACGATCAAGTACCTGCTCGACATCGGGCGTCCGATGGTCGGTCGCTACCTGCTGTTCGAGGGCGAGGACATGTCGTTCCGCGAGCTGAAGCTGCGCCAGAACAAGGCCTGCCCCCTGTGCGGCGAGAACCCGACGGTGGATGGCCTCATCGACTACGAGGCGTGGTGCGGCACCCCCGCGATGGAACCTTCGGAAGCCAGGGCCAGCTAATCTCAGAGCTGGAGAGATGATCCAGCTCGACCGGTTCAACGCGACGGGATTGGAGCGTGCACGCGAGATCGTGCGCGGGCTCGGCTCAGTGCTTGTGGCCTACTCCGGCGGAGTCGATTCCACGCTCCTGCTCAAGCTTGCGCTGGACGAGGTCGGCGACCGCGCCGTCGCGGCCCTGGCGAGCTCACCGGCATATCCCGCGTCAGAGCAGGAGGGGGCACGTTCGCTCGCCCGCGCACTCGGCGCGCGGCTCGTCGAGGTCGCGACCAGCGAGGTCGAGCTTGACGAGTACGCCCGCAACAACCCGGACCGCTGCTTTCACTGCAAAGAGGAGCTGTTCGACACCCTCGAGCCGCTCCAGCAGCACCTTGGCCTCGCGCACCTGGCGTATGGGGCGACCGCGGACGACGCGGGCGACCACCGGCCCGGTCATGGATCGGCTGTGCGCCGCGGAGTCCGGTTCCCACTGCTGGAGGCGGGCATGGCGAAGTCGGAGATCCGAGCCGCAGCTCGCGCGCTCGGCCTGCCCAACTGGAACAAGCCCTCGTTCGCGTGCCTGTCCTCACGCATCCCGCACGGCACCCGGGTGACGGTCGCGGCCCTGCGTCAGATCGAAGCGGCCGAGTCGGCGCTCAAAGCGCTGGGCTTCCGCCAGGTGAGGGTGCGTCACCACGGGGATGTGGCGCGGATCGAAGTCGAGCCTGACGAGATCCCGCGGCTGTTGGAGCAGCGGGAGAATGTGTCGCGCGCGGTCCGCGAGGCCGGGTACGCGTTTGTGTCGGCCGACCTCGAGGGCTACTCGACCGGCAGCTTGAACCGAACCTGGAAGCCTGGTAGCTAGCCGGGCAAGCTCGGTCCCTACCTGATAATCAACATACGTTGAGCACTGCAGCGCCTTCCGGCCACGGCCGGCACCAGAACCTTTATGCCCACCACATGTGGCGGCAGCAGCGTTTCTACGCCGGCGCCCTCATCGCCGTCGGCCTGGTCGCCACCGGCCTGTTGCTCTACAGGGGCCAGCTGCTTGGTCCGAGTGGACTGATCTGGCTGCTCTACGTGCCAAGCGGCGCTCTTCTGGGCGGCGCCTTCCTCCTCTATCGCAGCCGCAGCCACGTGCGGGTGACGGACAGCGGCGTCAAAGTCCAGACGATGTTCTCGAGCGTCCTGCTCGACTACGACTCGATCCGTTCGGTCAAGGCCTTGGTCCTTCGCACTCATTTCCAGGATCGTCGGAGCCGGATGGTCGCGCCGATCATGAAGCAGCACATCGACAAGCCCGCACTGTTCATCAAGGTCCGGGGCGATGAAACCGAGCTCGCGCAGATGAAGAAAAAGCTGGGCTCGCGATTGATGCACGAGGACACGATCGCGATCCCGGTGCCTGACGCGGATGCGGCGGTGTGGGAGATCACCTCTCATTTGCCGGAGCGCCTCGGGCAGAACATGGGCGGATCCAGACGGCGCAAACGGCGTCGGTGAGCGGGCCGCGCGCCTACCAGCTCGAGGAGGCGCCGCCTCGTTTCGAGCGTAAGACGGTTTACTTCGATCGATTCGATGTTGTCGCGGTCCTTCTCCTGACCGCGGTCGCTTTCGTCCTCCGCTTCTTCAGCCCCATCCTGCCCGACCTCTTCGTGCATCCGACGCACGGCCCCGCGATCACGAATTGCGTTTCAAGCACGCCGGTTGATCCAAAAGGCGATTCCGGCACCCTGTGCGGCCTTACGTATCCGTTCAACCGAGGTTATCCGGACGCCAACGGAGTGCTGTCTCCCTCGAACGGGCAGGTATTCGACGAGGTCTATTTCCCGGTCGACGCCTACAACGACGTCAAGGGGATGCAGGTCTGCCACCCAACGACTCAGGGCTGCCAGTACAACTACTTCGATCCTGAGCCGCCGCTCGCGAAGCTCTTCATCGCAGCCGGAGAGGTGGGCTATGGCTGGTGGCGCGCGACCTTCCAGGGCGCCTCCGGCGACTACATCGACCTCGGGTTCAACACATATGGGTGGCGGATCGCCGCGTGCATCGTCGGCACGCTGTGCATCCCGATGATGTATCTGCTGGCCCGCCGGTTATGGCCGAATCGATTGTTCGCCATCGCTGCGGCGACGCTGGTGTGCTTCGACGGCATGTTCTTCATCCAGTCGCGCATCGGCATGATCGACATATTTCCGATCTTCCTCATCCTCCTCGGATATTTGCTCTACCTGGTTCACATCCAGAGCCGGACGGCGCGGGCGTCGATCATCTCGCTGCTTGCGTTGGGAGTGGTGCTCGGCCTTGGCATCTCTTCGAAGTGGATCGTTCTCGCGGCCTGGGCGAGCATCGTCTTTCTCCTCATCGCCCGAACGGTCCGCAGAAATGTGGATATTCACATTGGCCCGCCCGAACGGCCGCTGTGGTCATGGGGAAGAGGGGAGGGACCGACAGTACCCGGCGGCGTGCCCCTGACGAGCTACCTCGGGGTCGCGGCGATCGCGCTGGCTCTGATTCCGATCGCGATCTACGTCGAATCGTGGTTCCCGTTTTTTGCCCGCGGCCAGTTCCACAACCTCCAGGACCTGATCAATTACCAGGTGGAGGCGTTCAACTACCACCACAACCTGAAGGCAACCCATCCATACGGCTCGCCGTGGTGGTCATGGCCGCTTTTGGCGCGACCCGTTCTGTATTACGCCGAATACGCCGGCCTGGGCGTCGACCACTGGACCGGGCAGCCGCTCATCTCTCGGATGGCGAATCTCGGCAATCCGTGGATCTGGTGGACGAGCCTGCCCTGCGTGATTTCGCTGCCGTACTTCATCGTGCGGCACCGGAGCTTCCCGGCCACCGTCATCCTGATCGGGTTCATCACGCAATGGCTGCCGTGGTCTCAGATCAGCCGGGTGCTGTTCATGTACCACATGTTCGGAGGGTTGATTTTCATGATCCTCGCGCTCGCCTTCGTGCTGACGCATCTCGCCCAAAAGCTTCAGGGAAGGGGACCCGAGATGCTCGTCGCGATCCACCTGGCGACCGCGGTGTTTTTCTTCGGGTACTTCTACCCGGTGTGGACGGGCCTGCCGATCTCTGAGTCGGCCTACTTCATCGGAGCCGGCACGCCGCCTTGGGGTCCCCGCGTGCGCCGCGGCGGGATTCGGGATCACTTACTGGTCGGGCCTCGCGCTCAAGCTCGAAGAGCGCATCGCGTTTGGCGTGGTCCTCGGTGCGATGACCGTTGCGTCGGCCAGCTTCGTGCTGTCGTCGGCGGTGCGGGACGTGACGGCGCTCACGGTTGCCTTTGGCCTCGCGGTCGCCGTCGTTCTCGGCGCGGCCGCGGTGGTCAGACGCCGCTCTAGCCTCGCGGCCGATTGGAGCGATGCGCGCAGCCGCTGGCTGGCGCCTCTCGAGACGGTGCGGCACCCGTGGCCGCTGCTCGCGGTACTGCTCGTCTGCGGCATATGGACCGTGCACTTCTTGCACCAGGCGTACGTCTACATGCCGAACGGCCTGTATGCGGGATATGTGAACATCTGGGGCGACTGGGCGGCGCACCTCAGCTTCACGGGCTCCTTCGCGTACGGGCGCAACTTCCCACCTGAGTTTCCCATCGACCCTGGCCACCACCTCGGATATCCGTTCATGATCGATTTCCTGGCCGCCGACCTGGTGCCGCTGGGCGCCTCGCTCACCGCGGCGCTCACGGCGACCAGCGGGATGCTCGGACTGGCCTTCCCGGCGGTTCTCTACCTTGCCGCTTTGAGATTTGCGGGTGGTCGTTCGGCAGCCGCCATCGCTGTTTTCGTTTTCGTGCTGAGCGGTGGACTTGGCTTCGTGCAGCTGGTCGGTGACATCCGGCAGAGCGGACTTGCCGTCCTGGCGCACCTGCCGCGTGAGTACACGCTGAATCGGGACCTGAACTACCAGTGGCTGAACCCTGTGCTGGCGTATCTCGTACCGCAGCGGTCGACGCTGTTCGGGTTCAGCCTGGCGTTGATCGTGCTGGTCGTGATCTGGCTGGCATTGCGCGAAGGAGCCGGATGGCCGTCATTTCTCTTCGCCGGCATCTTGACCGGAGTCATGCCGGTGTTTCACGTGCACGCCTACGGGACGGTCGTGGCTCTGGCTGCCTTCTGGGCGCTGTTCCACCGGCGGGCCGAATGGTGGACGTTCTTCGTTCCGGCGGTGGTCGTCGGCCTGCCCATCCTGGCCTGGATGTGGCCGCCCGCGAATACCAGCTTCTGCGGCGACGCGACCATAGGCGGCTACTGCATCCAGCCCGGATGGCTTGCTCCTGGGGATTGGCAGCGCGACGCGACCGATTTTCCGACGTGGTTTGCTCCGATGTGGTTGTGGTTCATCGTCCCGAACCTGATCGTTTTGCAGCCCTGGGTCTGGGACAACACCAAGTTCTTCGTCTTCTGGGCCCTGCTCGGCAGCGTCCTGGTCGGCGGCGTGCTTGCCGGGATGCTGAGGCGAGGGCCGGTGGCGGCGATTGCCGCCGCCGTGATGCTTGTGCTCCTGTGTCTGTCCGGGTCGCTCGATATCGCTCGCGCCTCAGACTTCAGGGTCAGTGCGGTGCAGTTCACCGACGCAGGAGGTCTGCAGGTCGCTGCTTGGGTGAGGGACCACACCAGTCCGACCGCGATGTTTGTGGTCGCTGACGAGCACAACAGCCCCATCCCGACGCTGGCCGGCCGCCGTGTGCTGATCGGTTACCCAGGGTGGCTGTGGACATACGGATTGCCCGATTACGTGCAGAAAGGAACCGACGACAAGCTCATCCTTGGAGGCGATCCGTCGACTCCGGTCCTGGTGGCGAAGTACGGGGTCGATTACGTGATGATCGGTCCGCAAGAGATCGCGCGGGGCGCGAGCCGGGCGTACTGGGATGAGCACGGCACCAAGGTCTACGACTCCGCGAGCTACGTCGTTTATCAGACGAAACGCCCGTAGTCGTTGTCGCGGTTACATTGGCTGCGTGCCTGACCCGATCGCCGACCGAGGCGAGCTTGCCGCCGCGTTGCGCCTGATCGAGCGGGAGGCCGAGGCCTACCTATCAACTGTCGACGACGCGCTGGTGCGCCCGCCAGGCGTGGCGAATCTCGATGGCGCTTTGCCATTGGAAGGCGCCGGCTCGCTGCGCGCGCTGTCTGACCTGGTCACGGCATCGATGGAGGGTGCGACGCGGTCGACCGGGCCGCGCTTCTTCCACTTCGTGATGGGAGGCGTCACGCCCGCGGCGCTGGGGGCGGACTGGCTGGCGTCAGCGTTGAACCAGGTCGCCTTCAACTGGGTGAGCTCGCCGTTCGCGGCGCGCCTGGAACAGGTCAGCCTGACGTGGCTCAAGGAGATGTTCGGCATTCCCGCCGAGTGGAGCGCCGTGATGACGACGGCAGCCACGACGGCCAACTTCGTCGGGCTGGCGTCGGCGCGGCGCTGGTGGGGGTTGAAGCACGGCGTCGACATCGACAGCCGTGGCATGTCAGGCCTGCCTGCGATTCCGGTTTTCTCCAGCGGCTACCTGCACGCCAGCGCGGTCAAGGCGTTGGGCATGCTCGGCATCGGCCGGGATCAGGCGCGGATCCTGGCTCGCGACCCGACGGGACGACTCGATGCGGCGGCTCTGGAAGGCACGCTCGAGGCACTTGCCGGCGAGCCGGCGATCGTGGTCGCCACCGCCGGCGACGTGAACACCGGAGACTTCGACCCGATTCGCGAGATGGGGGTGCTCACCCGCCGCTACGGCGCGTGGCTGCACGTCGACGGAGCGTTTGGGCTGTATGCGGCGCTATCGCCACTGACCCGCCACCTCACCGACGGAATCGATGCCGCGGATTCCGTCGCGGTCGACGGGCACAAGTGGCTGAATGCTCCATACGACACCGGGTTCGCTTTCGTCCGTGACCCGGCGATGCACAGCGGCGCCTTTTCGGCCGGGGCCGCGTATCTCGGCACCGAAACGCTGGCGAGGCCGGTGTTCGGCAACCTGGGGCCTGAGATGTCCCGGCGTGCTCGCTCGCTCCCGGTGTGGGCGACGTTGCGGGCCTACGGGCGCGATGGCTACCGCGCGATGATCGAGCGGCACCTGTCGCTTGCCCAGCGGGTGGCCGCTCAGGTCGACGCCGCCCCGGACCTGGAGCGGCTGGCGGAAGTGCCGCTCAACATCGTGTGCTTTCGCTTCCGTCCACCCGGTGCGAGCGAGGCTGCGCTGGATGAGCTCAACCGGAAGCTGGGCGCGATGGTGCTGGAGGACGGCCGCGTGTATTTCGGAACGA
>VBKD01000030.1 GCA_005888075.1 Chloroflexota bacterium | reverse complement strand
GGCGACGTGGCTGAGCTCCGCATGGAAAGCGATGGCATCGTGATCGAGACCACACGCGGCGTTCGCGTCGGCTCGCTCGAGGCAAAGCTCGCGCGAAGGCTGGTGAAGTTCGTGCGCGGCGGCAACCGGTACCAGGCCGGGGTGACGTCGTGCGACGGCAACACGGTGAAGCTGATCATCCGCGAGACCTACCAGGACCCACGTTTCGCGGGCAAGCCGAGCTTCCCGATGCGGCGCAAGCGCGAGGTGGAGTTCCGGCCCTACACGAAAGAGAGCCTGCTGGCCCGAGACGTCGAGGTTTTCGCTGGCGACGAGGAAGAGGAAGAGGCGCTCGTCGAGACCCCCGTCAGCGAGGATCTGGAAGAGGGCATGCACGCGGTCGAGGACGAAGCCGAGCCGCTTGACTTCTCCGGAGAGGCGGACAGCGATGCGGACGAAGACGAAGATGAAAGCTAGTTCGACTCCCGAGGCCACGGCCCGGAGGTCTCTTCACCGCCGCTAGGCCTCAGCTGGGCGGTGTGCCCGGCTTTCGCGATCTCCTTCCGGCCGAAGCCGAGGTCCTACGCGAAGCGCAGGAATCGCTTCTCGCCGAGATGCGCCGCTGGGGTTACCGGCACGTCATCACGCCACTGGTCGAGAGCATGGACGTGCTCGAGCTCGGGCTGGGGCGTGAGCAGCGCCGGCGCCTGTTCAAGTTCACGGACGGCGATGGCGATGTTGTCGCCCTGGTCGGTGAGCGCACCGTGCCGGTGGCCCGGCTCGCCGCGGGGAAGCTGCGCACCGCGCCGCTCCCGCTTCGGCTTTGCTATGCGGGTCCGGTCCTCTCGACTGACGAAGGCCGCTTCCAGCAGCGGCGCGAGACCTACCAGGTGGGCGCGGAGCTCATCGGCGCGCCGGGCGCGGTCGCCGACGCCGAGGTGATCGCCATGGCGGCGCGATGCATGGAGGCGGCCGGGATCCGCCGCTATCAGATCGATGTGGGGCACGCGGAGTTCTTCCACGGGATCATGGACGCGGTCAAGCTGCCGGACGAGGTCAAGGCGGCGGTCCGCGTCGCGCTTGCCGCCCGCGACTTCGTCGCGCTCGAATCCCTGCTCGAGAGCACCCCATTGCGTTCCGCCGAACACGAGCTCCTGCTGCGATTTCCCGCGTTGCGTGGCGGGGCCGAAATCCTGCAAGCGGCGGGCGGACTGGTCCGCAACCGGCGGTCGGAGACGGCGCTCGCGGAGCTGGCGAAGGTGCGCGAGCTGCTGGTCGCGCACGGCATCGCGCAGGTCGTGAGCCTCGACCTCGGGGCGATACGCGACTTCGACTATTACACCGGCGTCATATTCGAGGGCTACGGGCCTGACCTCGGGCGTCCCGTGACCCAGGGTGGCCGGTATGACGGCCTGCTGGCTCGATTCGGCCGGCCCGCCCCCGCGACCGGGTTCATGGTGCAGCTCGACCTGGTGACGGAGATGCTCGCGAGGACGTCCGGGCCGGTCACGATGCCTCGCCTGGACGCCGCCGTGGCATGGACCGGGGCGGGACTGGACACCGCCCTTCGCATCGGCTCGACCCTTCGCCTTCTCGGCATGCGAGCGGTCGTCGACACCGAAGCGCGCGAGCCTGCTCGGGCCAAGGCATGGTGGACCGCCGTCGGCGCGGCAAACCTCATCCACTGCGACAGCGAGTCGGCCGTCTCGTGGATGGCATCCGGCCAGCGTCCCAAGCGAGTTTCGCCGGATGAGGTGGCCAGCCACCTCGCTGGAGGCGCCGGTATATGAGCGGCGAGCGGACCTCCATCGCCATCCCCACGGGCGTCCTGACCAGTGGAGCCCTCGAGCTGCTCGCCCGCTCCGGGCTCATCCAGCTGAGCCCCGAGGAGCTGGGGCGTCAGCTGCTCGTCGACCGCTCCGGCCTGCGCGTCATCCTGGTCAGGCCAACGGACGTCCCGGCCTACGTGGATCACGGCGCCGCCGACCTCGGCATCGTGGGCAAGGACATCCTGTGGGAGACGCCGGGCGCTCACTACGAGCTGGTCGACCTGCATCTCGGTCCTTGCCGCCTCGTGCTCGCGGTCCCGGACTCCTCGAGCCTGGATGGTCCGGAGACGTGGCCGCCGCTGGTCCGAATCGCGACCAAATACCCGCGCACGGCCGCGGCATGGTTTGAGTCCCGCGGCCAGGCGGTCGAGGTGGTGCGGCTGCATGGCTCGGTGGAGCTCGCTCCGCTGGTGGGACTTGTCGACGGCATCGTCGACCTCACAGCGACCGGACGCACGCTGCGTGAGAATCACCTGCGCGTCACGGCGGTCCTGGGTGACTCGACCGCTCGCCTCATCGCCAACCAGGCAAGCCTCAAGACGCGGACGCAGGCCGTTCAGTCGGTCGTGTCAAAGCTGCGCGAGGTGGCCGGCGTTGCCCGTTAAGAGATTCGATACGCGCGCGTGGCGGGAATCGCCGCAGTCTCAACGGAGGCTGGACCTGTCGCGGTTTGCCAAGGAACGGGCCGCGGTGGCGCAGATCTGCGACCAGGTCGCGTCAAAAGGCGACGACGCCCTGCGCGAGCTCAGCATGAGGTTCGACGGATGGGCGCCCGGACCTGGTGAGTCGTTCGAGGTCCCGAAAGCCGAGCTTGCGAATGCCGCGGAGCGGCTCTTGTCAGCCGACCGCGCGGCGCTGGAATTCGCCGCGCAGCGGATTCGCAACTTTCACGCGAGGCAAATGGCGCCGGCGGCGGAGGATGCTCCAAGCCTGCAGCTCATCACCCGCCCGGTGCGCCGCGCCGGCGCCTACGTTCCGGGAGGGAGGGCGGCGTATCCGTCGACGGTGCTCATGACGGTCATCCCAGCCCGCGTGGCCAACGTCCCGGAGGTCGTGATCGCGACGCCGCCGGCCGCTGACGGAAGCGTGCCCCAGGCGATCCTCGCGGCGGCATACGTCGCGGGTGTGGACGCCGTGTACCGGATTGGCGGCGCGCACGCCATCGCCGCGCTTGCGTACGGCACCGAAAGCATCCCGCGCGTCGATGTGGTCGCCGGGCCGGGCAACATCTACGTGACCCTCGCCAAGAAGGAGGTGTTCGGGACGGTTGGCGTGGACGGGATCGCCGGGCCCACCGAGGTGCTCGTCATCGCGGATGAGAAGGCCCGCCCGGATTTTGTCGCCGCCGACCTCGCGGCCCAGCTGGAGCACGATCCGCTCGCGATCGCGGTCTTGATCACCGACTCGGCGCAGCTGGCGGCCCGCGTGGAGGAGGAGCTCGAAAGCCTCGTGCGTGGTCTCGAGCGGGCGGCGATCATCCGGCAGGCGGCCTGCAGCATCGTTGTGGTGGAGGACCTCGACGAGGCCATCGAGCTCGCGAATGATTTCGCTCCCGAGCATCTTCTGGTCGTGGCCGAGGTTGCGGAAGCGCTGGCGACGAAAATCGAAAATGCGGGGGCCCTGTTTGTGGGTCAGTACTCGACTGTGCCGCTCGGCGATTATGTGGCCGGCCCCAACCACACGCTTCCCACCTCGGGCGCGGCGCGCTTCTCCTCGCCGCTGGGCGTGCACACGTTCTTGAAGCGGAGCAGCCTGCTCCGTCTGGATCGCGCGGACCTCGAGCATCTGCGCGAAGCAGCTGTGCGCTTGGCGGCGATGGAAGGGCTGGGCGCACACGCCCATGCGATCGAGGTGAGGCTTGAATAGAAAGGGCGCGGTGCAGCGCAAGAGCAAGGAGACTCGGCTCACCGCGAACGTGTCACTCGAGGGCCGCGGTCGCATCAAGGTTGCGACGGGCCTTGCCTTCCTCGACCACATGCTGGAACAGGTCGCGAGGTATGGCGGGTTCGACCTGACCATGACCGGGTCCGGCGACCTTCAAGTCGACACGCATCACCTCGTCGAAGACGCGGGCATCGTTGCCGGGCAGGCGCTGTCGCAGGCGCTCGGCGATCGCGCCGGCATCACCCGCTTCGCGGCCGCCTACGCCCCGCTGGACGAATCGCTGGCGCGCGTGGTCGTCGACCTCGGCCGGCGACCGTTCCTGTCCTACAACGTGCCGTTGAAGGGACGCATCGGCACCCTGGAGTCGGAGGTGCTCGAGGAGTTCTGGCGCGCGCTGTCCATCCACCTCGGCGCGACGATTCACGTCGACGTAATCCGAGGACGAAACCGCCACCATATCGCTGAGTCGACCTTCAAAGCGCTGGGCCTCGCCCTCCGCGACGCGATGGGTCAGAGCGGTGCGGGAGTCCCCTCGTCGAAAGGGTTGCTCGGTTGATCGCCATCGTCGATTACGGCGTCGGCAACATCCGCTCTGTCGAGCGAGCGCTAATCCACGTAGGCGCGGAGGCGAGGCTCACGTCGGACAAGGATGAGCTGGACCGCGCAGAAGGGATCGTCTTGCCCGGCGTCGGCGCGTTCGCGCCGGCGCTGGAGAAGCTGTCCGAGAACGGGCTTGGTCGCCACATCGTGGAGCTCGCCAACCACGGCAAGCCTCTGCTTGGCGTTTGTCTTGGTTACCAGCTGCTGTTCGAAGAGTCGCTGGAGCACGGCCGGCACGAGGGACTCGGGCTGCTGCCCGGCACTGTCGTCGAGGTGACCAACAGCGAACGCCTGCCGGTCATCGGCTGGTGCCGGACGGGTCAGAGCGCGCGGTCACCGTTGTGGGATGGGATCGATGACGAGTCCTATTTCTATTTCGTGCACTCATACACGCCCGAACACTCGCTTCATACCATCGGCCACACCGAACACTCGGCCGCGGCCGCGGCCGCGAAGGGCAATGTGATGGGTACCCAGTTTCATCCCGAGAAGAGCGGCGCCGACGGACTGCGGGTCTACGCCAATTTCCTATCCCTCTGCGGCTGATGCCGGCCAAGCGAATCATTCCCTGCCTTGACGTGACGGAAGGCCGTGTCGTCAAGGGCGTGCGGTTCAAGGATCTGCGCGACGCCGGAGACCCGGCCGAGCTGGCGGCCGCTTACGACAGCGAGGGTGCCGACGAGATCGTTTTCCTGGACATCACGGCGTCGTCTGATGCGCGAAAAATCCTTCTCGACGCGGTGGAGCGCACCGCCGACCAGGTTTTCATCCCTCTGACCGTCGGGGGCGGGATCCGAAGCGTGAAGGACATGGGTGAGCTGTTGACACATGGTGCCGACAAGGCGTCGGTCAACACAGCCGCGCTGGACGATCCCGAGCTGATCGCACGTTGCGCCGAGATCTTCGGCTCGCAGTGCGTGGTGCTCGCCATCGACGCGCGAAGGCACGCCGAAGGCTGGGGCTGGGAAGTCTTCAGCCACGGAGGTCGGCGGGCGACGGGCCGGGATGCCATCGAATGGGCTGTCCGTGGGGAGGCGCTGGGCGCGGGCGAGATCCTGCTCACGTCTATGGACCAGGATGGGACGGAATCCGGTTATGACCTCGAGCTGATTCGTGCGGTGAGCGGCGCCGTCCGGCTGCCAGTCATCGCCTCAGGTGGAGCTGGATCTGTTCAACACATGCACGATGCGCTGACCGAAGGTGGGGCGGACGCGGCGCTGGCCGCGTCGATCTTCCACTTCGGTGAGCTGTCGATTCCAAACGTCAAGAAGGAGCTGGCCGCCATGGGTTTGGAGATGAGGCCGTGACACCGGACTTTTCGAAAGGGCTTGTTCCGGCGGTGGTCCAGAACGCCGAGACCGGAAAGGTGCTGATGCTCGCCTACATGGATCACGAGGCGTGGACCAAGACCCGCGAGACGGGACATGCCTGGTTCCACTCGCGCGAGCGGGGGCTGTGGGAGAAAGGCGCCACATCGGGCAACACGATGGAGGTCATCGAGGTGCGGTTGGACTGTGACCTCGACACGGTCCTGCTGCGCGTCAACCCAGCCGGCCCGGCCTGCCACACAGGAGCCGAGTCGTGCTTCTTCAACAAACCTGACTAACGGAAGAGCAAGGGCAGAAGCACCTCGCTCTCCCGCTCTGCGGGAGAGGGTTGGGGAGAGGGCGATGGAAGAAGAGTACGACTACATGATTATGCAATTATCCGTATACTCATGCACCCATGGCTAGCAAGCTGAAGGCGGCCGTCGCCGGGGCGAACGGTTACGCCGGAATGACCGCGGTCAACCTGCTCGCCCAGCATCCTGGCGTCGAGCTTGCCCAGCTCACCTCGCGGTCCTACGCGGGCAAGCCTTACGCGGAGGTCTATCCGCTCCTGGGTCTGTCGGGAGAGTTCCTGGCCGAGCCCGCGGCCGGCGAGGTCGACGTAGTTTTCAGCTGCCTGCCACACAATGTCGGCGCCGGGAAGGCGGCGGCATGGCTCGAGGCCGGGGCTCGCGTGATCGACATGAGCGCCGACTTCAGGCTGCACGATTCCGCCCTGTACCCGACGTGGTACCGGCAGCCCCACCCACAGCCAGACCTCCTGGCGAAAGCGGTGCTTGGGCTGCCAGAGCTACACGAGTCCGAGCTGAAAGATGCCGCGCTGGTCGCTGTCCCGGGCTGCTACTCGACAGCGGCCATCCTGGCCCTTGCCCCTGCGGTGTCGGCCGGGTTGGTGGGGTCGGACATCGTGGTCGACGCCAAGTCGGGCGTGAGCGGATCCGGTCGATCCCCTGGCATCGGTGTGCACTTCAGCGAGGTGAACGAGTCACTGAGCGCGTACGCGATCGAAGGCCACCGCCACCTACCGGAGGTGATCCAGGAGCTGTCAGCACTAACCTCCCCGCTCGCCGGGGAGGTCGGCGCGCAGCGCCGGGTGGGGAGTGCCGCACCCGCAATCACCTTCGTCCCGCACCTGGTGCCGATGACGCGCGGCATCCTCGCGACCTGTTACTTCGATCTCAAGGGCTCGCTTGATGAGCTGAAGGATGCCTACCGCGAGTTCTACTCCGGGCAGCCGTTCACCAAGGTCGTCGACAAGACGCCGGCGACCAAGCAAACCAGCCATTCCAACCTGTGCCTGGTCAACGTCGCGGCACAAGGCCGCAAGGCCGTCATCACATCGGCGCTCGACAACTTGATCAAAGGCGCGTCAGGACAAGGGGTCGAGTGCTTCAACATCGCGTTTGGCTTCGAGCGGACGACCGCGTTGGATGGGCCGATGCAGTGGCCGTGACCTACGCGCGTGGTTTTCGCGCGGGCACCGCGGCTTGCGGCATCAAGGCTTTCACGGCCGGCGCCTCCGCGATCCCGACCGGTCAGAGAGACGATCTATGCGTGATCCACTCCACGTATCCATGCGATGTGGGTGGTGTCTTTACGACCAACAAGGTGAAGTCCGCGTCTGTTGTCATCGACCAGCTCCATCTGCAGCACAACCGAGTGCAGGCGCTGACGGTCAACTCGGGCAACGCCAACGCATGCACCGGGGCCCAGGGCTTCAAGGATGCTCTGCTGATGGCGAAGCTTTCCGCCGACCGGCTGGACCTCGATCCGGACCAGGTCCTGGTGAGCTCGACGGGCGTGATCGGTCGCTACCTTCCGATGGATGCGATCAAGTCGGGCATAGCCCAGGCGTGCGGAAATTTGAGCCCCGATGCCGGCGACGCGGCGGCGCGGGCGATCATGACCACCGACACGGCGCCGAAGACCGCTCGGTTCGAGCTCGAGCTCGGGGGCAAGACGGTGAGAGTCGGTGGGATGTCCAAGGGCTCCGGCATGATCCACCCGAACATGGCGACCTT
>VBKD01000029.1 GCA_005888075.1 Chloroflexota bacterium | reverse complement strand
CTGCCCTCAACGAGCCGGCCGGCCGTTGATTGCAGTCAGCCACATTCACGAGAGGAACACCATGCTCAAGACCATGTTCGCTTCCGTCATCGCCCTCGCGGCGACGATCTCGCTGGCGGCGGGAGCCGCGGCCGCCGGTGCCGTCGGCGTCCAGCATTTCAACTTGAGCTCGCCGCAACAGTGCATGACCGGAAAGGGCTTCCTGTACTGCTTCAGCTCGGTCGGCGAGGAAACCGTCGTGCAAGCTCCTTCGGGGAACATGAACGGCGAGATCAATGCGACATTCTCATTCAGCGCCAGCTCAGGCGGAACAGTCATCGCCAGCGGCACCGACTCCATTCACCAGCACGCCCTTCTCACGGACAGCTTCTCGGTTGTGCAGGAGGTCGGCGCACACGAGACTTCGACCGTCACCTCCGGCGGGACAACCTGCACCTTCAACGGGGATTTTCACGCGACCGAACTCAACCCTGCGACGTTGACCGGTCGGATTCAGTACAACAACGTCACATTCGTCTGCGTCTGAAAGGCTTCGCTACACCGGGGGCGTGCGGAACGCCCCCGGTCAACCTACCGCGGGCTAGCCCATATGCGCTTGCTGGAGCGCCGACTCGACCGACTGCGCATACGACTGACTCGTATACGTCGCTCCCGTGACGACGTCGATGTGCGCGCTCTGCGCCTGCAGCACCTCGCTCCGCAGCATCGGCCCCGCGACCTCGCTGATATAGGCCGACCGCTGGCGATCGTTGGGCAGCTGCACCGCCTGCACATCGGTGATGCGCCCGTCGCTGATCACAAGGCGAACGACCACGTCGCCGAAGCGGTTGGGGAAGTCCGACCCCGTAAACGTACCGCTCACCCCGGCAGGGGTCGGAGAGGGTGAGGGGGACGCCGACGGATTGTCGGAGGAAGATGGGGAGGGAGGCAACGCCCCCGCGACCCCAAGCGAGTGCGGGGTGATCTTGTAGGTGAGCAGCCATGCCAAACCGACCGCGGTCGCCCCGGTCACGAAAACCGCCCTTTTCATTGCAGGCGAAACACCTCCGTCCTGATCTGTTCCGCGGCCACGCCAAGCTCCTTCAAAGACGAGATCACTGCAGCCGTCATTCCGGATGGACCGCATACATACACGACGCGATCGTTGAGGTCCGGCGCCAGCCGCCGCAGAGTCGCGGGAGAGAGCCAAGACTCGCGGCTGGACTGGCGGCCGCCGTTCTGGCTGACGAGGTAGTAGACCTGAATGCCATAGCGTTCGGTGAGGCCATCGAGCTCTTTCTTGAACACGAGATCGCCCTCGCCATGGACCCGATAGAGCACGCGGACGTCAAAGCCATCGGCGGCCATCTCCTCCGCCAAAGGTCGGATCGGCGTGATCCCAATTCCGCCTGCGATCAACAACACCTTGGAATTGGCGGGTCGCTCGGTGAACTTTCCATAAGGCCCATCGACCAGGACCGGTGTGCCCGGCCTCAACGCGTGGACGCCGCTTGTGAAATCCCCGATGTTCTTGACCGTTATGCGCAGCCGTCCGCCGCCTGGGATGGCGGAGATGGAAAACGGATGCGCCTGCCACCAACGTGTGCTGTCCAGGAATCGCCAGATCGCAAACTGTCCCGCTCGCGCTTCAAACCGATCCATCTCGCGACCCGATATGTAGACGGAAAATACCCCGCGTCCTTCTTTCTCCACCGCATGGACACGAAAGCGATGCCGCATATAGATGGTCAGCGGCCCAAGAACTCGCCAGAAGACGAGAGCGCCGCCCACCACGATGTACAGGGCGATCCAGTAGGCGACAAACGCCGGGTTCCCGGCAAAGTCGACGCCCGTCGCGAGCTGGTGGATGAACGCCAGGACCACCGCGAGATACGCGTAGAGGTGGATGAAGTACCAGGTCTCGTACGCGAGGTGGCGTCGTGCCACGGCGACCGAAACCACGACGATTGCAATCAGGAGTCCGAGTGAGACGATCGCCGCCAGCAAGCCCTGATAGCTGGTGATGAAGTCGGCCAGCTGACTCGCCAGGTTTCTGCCGTCGCCCAGCTGGTAGCCCAGGGTCTGGAAAACCGCATGGGCGAGAAGCAATCCAACAGCGAGGTAGCCATTCCATTTGTGCAGGACGGCCATCCGCTCCAGGCCAAACGACTGCTCCAGCCAGGGAATCCTCGCCATGAACAGCAGTTGCAGCAGCACGAGATAGGTGCCGAGGAGGCCGGTCGCGCGGCCCGCGCCGTTGAACAGGTCAGACGAGCTGTGTGTGATCTCGAAGCCCGAGCTGACCCACCAGAACCAGAGGATCGCAAGCGCGTTGGCCACGAAGACCAAATAGGCAAATCCCGGTGTCGACCATGCCGGCGGGCGTGGGGCTCTCTGGGGCGACGCGACGAAGCTCAAATTCGCAACTCAATCTAGAAAGTCCTGCTTAGAGACGGCTGGGAAATTCACAGAGAGCACGGAAGCCCGGGGTGGACCACGTCCGCATCTGCGGGTCGATCGCGAAGCCCTCGTAGCCAGAGGCTGCCGCTACGAATTCGACTCCAGGCACCCCCATCGCGAAGGCGGCGGTCGCAAAAACGTCGGCCTGCAGGATGTCTGGCCCGACCACCGTGAAGCTGACCAGCGAATGGGCGGATTGGCCCGTGTGCGGATCGAGGATGTGCTCTCCCTTTTCGTACGTGCCCGATGTCGCGACCGCCAGGCCGTTTGCCAGGACGACGCAGGCGACCTTTTCTCGTTCCACCGGGTGCCGGACTCCGACCCGCCACGGACCGCCATCCGCGTTTCGACCTCGCGTCTGGACGTCGCCGCCTGCGTCGACAAAAAAATCGCTGTAGCCATAGCCGTCGAGGATGGTGCAGGCTCGATCGATCGCCCAGCCCTTGACGAGGCCCGATGGATCGAACCGTCCGGCGATCCACGCCGAGAAATATCCGTTGGTCGCGCGTTCGTATTGCCCGCAGAGGTCGATCACCTGGTTGACGAGCTCACCTGCGTCCTCAGGTCGCAGCTCCGCGCGGTTGATGAGGCTCACGGCGCTTGTCTGCAGGAAAGGACTGAAGGTCCGGTCGAGCATGGAGAACTCTTCGAAGACCCTGTCCAGCGCGCCGGCCTCCGCCGCAGCGTCGACCACATTCACAGTGACGGGCATTCCCATCACGTCCTCGACTCGGCGCAATACCACAGAGCATATGGAACAAGCGCCAACGGGCGAATACACTCGACCGGTGTCTTCTCTCGAGCTGAATGCCGTACGCGCCCTGACCTTCGACGTCTTCGGCACTACCGTCGACTGGCTTTCGGGCGTGGCCGCCGAAGCCCGGCGCCTCGGAGCAGAGGCGGGCGTGAAGGCCGACTGGGAGCGCCTCGCCAGGGAGTGGCGCGAGCTGTACATGCCTTCGATGGACAAGGTGCGGCGTGGTGAGCTTCCATGGACCAACTTCGATCGCCTGCATCGAATGTCCCTGGATCAGGTGCTGCGTGACGTCGGTGCGGAAGAGTTCGATGCTGGCGTTCGCGATGAGCTGACCCGCGCGTGGGAGAAGCTCCCGGCGTGGCCCGACACGGTGGACGGTCTGACGCGACTGGCGCGGCGCTTCACGGTGTCGACGCTCTCGAACGGCAATCGATCCCAGCAACACGCGCTGATTCGATTTTCCGGTCTGCCCTTCCAGCGAGTGTTATCCGCGGAGGACTTCGGCCATTACAAGCCTGACCCGGAGGTGTACCTCGGCGCGGCTTCCGCGCTGGGCCTGCAGCCAGGCGAGGTGATGATGGTTGCCGCACACAAAGGAGACCTCCGAGCCGCTCAGGCGGCGGGCATGCGGGCGGCATTCGTCGAGCGGCCGCTGGAGAAGGGACCCGGCGGAGGTGCGGATCGGCTGCCTGATCCGGATTCGGACGTGCAGGCCACTGACTTCCTTGACCTGGCGGCTCAGCTGAGTTGCTGACTCGACCCGCTGACAACGCGCAGCATGTCCGTCGACGGGATGAAGTAGTACGCGCCAGTGAGCGGCTTGGTGTAGATCGTCAGCGCGTCACGCACCCCTTCGGTCACGCCCGCCATGCTCTCCAGCATCGTCCTCAGCCGTTCCTGATCGGCGCTGAACCCAACGAACATCGTGCCGTGATCGGTGACGGTCCCGTAGGGCATGTTGCGGCGGAATATCTTGCCGAATCGGTCCTGGTCGGTGCGCGCCACATGAGATTCGGGCGCCTTGTCTTCGAGCTCGGCGCTCTCATCCTTGGTGCGCCCGATCACCTGCTGTTGACGCGCGACGGGCAGTGATTCCCACGACGTAACGTCGTGGCTCCACTTCTGAACGAGGAGGATCGAGCCGCCCGCTCCCGGGCTGCCCTCGGGGATGAGCGCTATGGCCGGCGCGTCGATCAGGGTCGGGTTCTCCGTCCCGTCGATGAAGCCGGTCAGGTCGCGGTCGTGCCGGTAGGGCCAGCTCGATGATTCCTCGGCGACAGTCGCGAGCGTTTTGAGCACGGCTATCACCTCGCGAGCGATGTCGAAGACGACGTCGTAGGCGCTGCCAGAGATCCACATCATCGCGTCGTGCTGAGTCGCCGGCATCACGTATCCGCCGCTGCCGATCAGGTCGGCATTGAAACCGATCAGGTTGGCGGGTGCGTCCTCCGGCATGACGGTCCGCCACAGCTCAGGACGGAATCCGGCCACGAGGTTGACTCCGCCCATCGTCGTTCGGGGTTCGCGGAGCGAGGCGACAGCCTCCACAAGATTGGTCGCCGGCTCACCTGCCACGGCGTCGAACTCCAGATATGCGTGCGATGCGGTGCCGAGAGCGAAGATCCCGCCCTGCGGAGTGGTCATGGCAGCGTCGAGAACGCCCGGGTGCTAACCCGCGGCCGCCGGCCGAGCCTCGACTGCGGCCGCCTTGCGACTTCGAAACTCGTCGAGGATCGCGGCCGTCTGCGTCGCCCCGACACGCGTGACGCCGAGTTCCATCACGGCGAGCAAGCCGTCGAGGGTGCGCACACCGCCCGCCGCCTTGACCCCGATATGCGCCGACACCGATCGGCGCATCAGGGCCAGGTCTTCGTGCGTGGCGCCGGTTGCTGCGAAACCCGTCGAGGTCTTCACAAAGTCGGCGCCCGCGGCCTCCGAGAGCTTGCAGGCACGCACCTTCTGATCGTCGTCGAGGTAGGCGTTCTCGAAGATCACCTTGACTATCGCTCTGGCTGCGTGGGCCACAGCGACCACTGCTGCGATGTCTTCCTTGACGTATGCGTCGCGGCTGGAGCGCAACGCCCCGATGTTGATGACCATGTCGAGCTCGGTGGCCCCTGAGCGCAGCGCCTGCTGAGCCTCGAAGACCTTCACCTCGGTCGTTGTGCCCCCGTGAGGGAATCCGATCACCGTGCCGACGGCAACCCCGGTCCCGGCGAGCAGGTCGACCGCGCGGGGAACGTCAGCCGGACGGCAGCATACGGATGCAACCTGGTACTCGGCAGCCAGCCTGCAGCCGTCGGCGATGAACTGGTCATCGAGCTCGGGTCGCAATAGCGAATGGTCGATGGTCTTCGCCACGTCTTCATAAGTCAGAGCGTCGAAGAGCGATGTCATGGATCCTCCTGTTTCCTCTTGGGACTTCGCGAGGCGCTCACGGAAGTTGGGCGCTCGATCGCCACCCGCCTGCCCTCGCGCGCGCTTCGTTCGATAGCTTCGCAGACGAGCATCTCGTCATGTCCGTCGGCGAAGGTAGGATACCGGCCCGCTGCCGGCGAACCGGACAGCACCGCCTGATACACCGCTGAGTACAGCGCGCGGAATGTGTCCGCGAAACCCTCGATGTGGCCGCCAGGCAGGAAGGACGCGGTCGCTCCCGCCGCGTTTATCAGGCTTGGGTCGCGCGGGAGCACCTCGTTGGGTCGTTCCCTGTGTCCTAGCCACAGCTCGTCGGGCTGCTCTGAGTACCACGCCGCGGCGCTCTTCGCGCCATCGAGCTCGACGTGGAGCGAGTTCTTCCTTCCGGCGCTGATCTGCGATACGGCCAGTGAGCCTAGCGCTCCATTGTCATATCGGACCAGGATGGTCGCACAGTCCTCGGTCGCAATCTGCCGCTCGACGGTTTCGTGGGCTCGACCCCTCGCGAAGGTTTCGACCGGACCGGTTGGCTGCCGGCGGACCTTGATGAACGTCTCCAGGTCCGCCGACACGGACTCGATCCGCGACCCGGTGAGAAACGACGTGAGGTCCAGCCAGTGCGAGCCGATGTCGCTCACGGCTCGCAACGAGCCGCCGAGCGCCGGATCCAGCCGCCAGTTCCAGTCCGTGTCGAGAAGCAACCAGTCCTGGAGGTAGTGCCCGGTAACGAGCCGCACCTGGCCCAGCCCGCCTTCGCGAACAACTTGATGCAGGTGCTGCAGCAAGGGGTAGAAGCGAATGTTGAAGTTGACGGCGTGGATGAGGCCGCTCGACTCCGCCAGCTGGAGCAGCTCGGCGGACTCGGACGAGGTCATCGCCAGCGGCTTCTCGCACACCACGTGCTTGCCGGCCCTCAGAGCGGCCTTGGCATGCGCGTGGTGGAGGTGGTTGGGGGAGGTGATGTGGACCACGTCGACACGCTTGTCGGCGAGCATCGCGTCCATCGACTCGTATGCAGGCGGCAGGCCGGCCGCTCGAGCGCGTTCCTCACCGCGCGCG
>VBKD01000028.1 GCA_005888075.1 Chloroflexota bacterium | reverse complement strand
ATCGCCCGCGGACAGCAGCGGATGCCTGCGAGCCGCCCGTGAGCGGATGCTTGCACGTGTATATCCGCGTGCCTCTGCGGATCCAAACCTGAAATACCACTACGACGCCCGCACCGGCGCCTTCTCGCTTTCGGCGACCGGTCGCGCCGGCGACGCGCCGACACTGATCTATCTACCGGCCGAAGTCACCTCACAGGCAACGAGCGCCGGCGGCGTCCACACCATCGTCAGCGTCTCACCCGAGGGCGGACGCCTTGTCACCGCGACACCATCCGGCGGTGCTTTTTCGGTTTCCATCGCGCCTTCGAAGCTAGCCCTCAAGGGGTGCTGACGGATCGAATTCGCCGGCGATGTCCCATCCCTCTATGGGACGAATATCACATCACCGGGCGTTAACCAGAACCTGCCTGGCATGGGCTAATCTGGTCGAGAAGGGTGGGAACCTTGAGACAAGCCTCTGACCGTCCGCGCGCCTCGAGGCCTGGCCAGGCCATCGAGAGGGCAGCGAAGAAGGGCAACGGGGCGACCGGGGATCCGACCGCGCCCTCCACTCAACCGTCGAAGGTCACGCCGGGCGCGCCCATCGAACCCATCGTTCAGCCGGCGCAGCCTGCCGTCAAGCTCGTCGGTGTCGCGAAAGCATTCGGCAAGAACTCGGTGCTCAAGGATGTGCACTTCACGATCGGCTCGGGCGAGCTGGTCGAGGTGACCGGCCCGAGCGGCTCAGGCAAGACAACGCTGCTCCGACTCGTGCACGGCCAGATGCGGCCGAATGCGGGACAGGTCTGGGTCCAGGGTCGCGGGCTGCACCGCTGGTGGCGCCGTGGTCTTGGACAGATCAGGCGAGACGTCTCATTCATCTTCCAGGAGCAGCGGCTGCTGCCGCGGCTGAACGCGCTCGAGAACATCATCCTCGCGATCCAGGTCGTCGACCCGCAGATTCCGTATCGGACCATCAAAGAGCGCGCTGTCGCAGCGCTCGAGTCGGTAAACCTCGGATCGCGGCGGCGTGCTTACCCCCACCAGCTTTCAGCCGGCGAAAGACAGCGCGTGGCGGTGGCTCGCGCCCTTGCCACCCGCCCGCGTCTCGTGCTCGCCGACGAGCCGCTCCACTCGTTGGACGACCACAACGCCGAGCTTGTGAGCAAGCTCCTGGAAGGTGCCGCCGCCGGAGGAGCCACCGTCATCATCGCCTCGCACCGGCACTCGTTTCCGGCCAGCCGGGTGCTTCGGCTGCCCAGCGCCAAGGTGATGGTCAGCCGCAAGGCAGGGCTGAACGGCAACGGCCACAAGAACGGCCTTACGAACGCAAACCACAATGGCCACAGCAACCGCAATGTGCCGTCTCTGTCCATCCGCTCGCTGTGGCGGATCGTCATCCCGGCCCATGAACGGATCCACAAGCCTTCCGCCCAAACGGCTCAACCGCCGCTGTGGCGTCGGCTGGTCGCACAGTCGGCGAACAGCTACCGCCTGACAGTGCTGGGCGGCCTCCGCAGCTGGAGCCGCGACGTGCACCTGACCATGCCGGTTCTCGGCACCATCGCGCTGCTGCTCGTGCTGTGCGGCACACTGGCGCTGGCAGGCATCGCCCTCGAGAAGGTGGTGGCGCTGCAGGCAGACCAGGCCTCGCTGGTTCGTGTCTACCTGGCCTCCGACGCGACCCCCGATTCGACCGCCGCCCTCAAGGCGAAGCTGGCGGCCGATTCGAGGGTGGCAAGCGTGACCTCGATCAGCCCCGAGCAAGCGCTGGCCGAGGCGGCGAAACGTCCGGGGCTCAGCAACCTGGCCAGCCTCAACTCGGCCAACCCCTTCCCGGCCAGCCTCGATGTTCGCGTGAAGCAGGTCACGCAGGTCGCAGCGGTCGCTGCCACTGTCAAGGGCGACCCCGCGGTCGATCCGACCTACCCGACGTCGTATGACCCTGACACCTACTCCAGGCTGCGGCACTTCGCGGTGGTGGCCGCCGCCATCGGAGCCGGGATCCTGTTGTTGTTCGCACTGGTCGCATACGCGGTGGTCGCCAACTCGATGCGTGGAATCGCGGCGTCACGCCGCCACGAGGTCGCCATCACGCGGCTGCTCGGCGCCAGGGGGTGGATGCTGCGCGGTCCGTTCGTGGTCGAGGGCTTGATGACGGGAGCACTTGCCGGCGCCCTTGCCGCAGCTGTCGTGGGCGGCGTTTGGCTTGTCGCCATCCGGTTTGAGTCGGCGATCTATGCGCAGCTGCTTCCCGGCGTCGATGCCACGTCCGTCCAGTACGTGCTTGCCGCCGTGATCACCGCTGGACTCGTCCTCGGCACCGCGACCGCGGTGCTCGGCTTTCGCCGCTCACGCGCTTGAGGCGATCGCTGCTGGCCCTGGCGATCATCGGCGCACTGGGCGGGATGCAGGTTTCGAACGCGGTGGCCCTTAATTCCACACCCTCCGCATGTCCCACACCAAGCACGGCGTCCGGCACGCGGGTCGCATGCCCACCAGATCCCAACCAGGCCGCCTACGACCAGCTGAAGACACGCCTCGGCGGCGACATCGGTGCGGCCCTCGACGCGCAGCACAGGCTGTCGGCGCTCCTCGACCAGTACGCGGGCATCGAGCACGGACTCAACGACCAGATCACGCGCGAAGAGGCCTTGATCGCAAGCCTCGAAGACGAGATCGCCAAGCTCGACGCGCAGATCCAGGAGACACAGGATCGCATCGAGGTCGAGAAGCAGCAGCTCGCCGTGATGGCACGCGCGATCTACCGGCAGCCCGATTCGATCTGGGTGATGATCGCGCGCACCGGCAACCTGCACGAAGCGCTGCTCGCGACGGCCGACGCGGTGGTCGCCGGGCAGCACGCGCATGCCCTGCAGGCGAAGCTCGAGGCCGACCTCGCCAAGCTGCAGGCAGACCGCCAGGCCAGGCAAAACGACCTTGATGGTGAGAACGCCAACCGCGACCTCCTCGTAGCCAACCTCGGGGCATTGCAGGACGTCATGAGCACGCAAGGCGACGTCAGCAGCCAGCTCGACGACCTCGTGAGCCAGCTGCAGAACGCCAAGGACTCACTCACCAACCAGTCGCCTGACGTGACCGCCGCCCTCGCTCAGCTCCTCGAAGCTCAGGAGCAAGACCTGATCCAGCGCTCGTACCAGACTGCCTGGAGCCAGGCGCAGGTCGGCGCCGGACAGGCGATGTTGAATCACCAGCTGCCGCTCGGGAGGACGTTGAACGGGCTGTCCCTTTCGTGGCCGATGGCCCAGTTCAACATCACACAGCCGTTCGGTCCCACCAACGTGCTGCTCGAGCCTCCCTTGGGCCCATACCGGCACTTCCACACCGGCGTCGACATCTCGGCTCCCCTCGGCACACCGGTCATGGCGGCGGCGGACGGGGTAGTGGTGGCGGTTGGACACACGGCATTGGGTTACGGCAACTACGTCATCCTCGCCCACGGTGGTGGCATCGAAACCCTTTACGGACACCTGCTGGACACGACCGTCAGAGTCGGCGACCACCTGGCGCGAGGCCAGCAGCTTGGCCACGAAGGCTCGACTGGGTTCTCGACAGGGCCCCACGTGCACTTCGAGCTTCGGGTGAACGACCAGGTGACGGACCCGATGCCGTACCTGCCCGTGCCCGGGACGAGCTGGTCCGGCTAGACCCGGTCTTCGAAGACCCCCTCGTAGAACTCGATTCGCACCGGCACCAGTTCGAACCTGGCGCCATTTTCGAGCACTGTTGAAAGCAGAACGGCGTCACATCCGGCACGGTCTTCCGGAGTGTTCCAAGCAGTCGTAACCGTGACGGTCCCCGCGCCGCGGTCGAGTCCGATCATTGTCGACCGATATCCATCCAACTCACGCAAAACAGGAACAACCTCGTCGCGGATGAAAGCGGCGAACTGGTCTTGCAGTCGAATCGGGGTCGTGCCCACGTCGATGCGGATGAAC
This sequence comes from Chloroflexota bacterium, assembly GCA_005888075.1. Taxonomy (GTDB): domain Bacteria; phylum Chloroflexota; class Dormibacteria; order Dormibacterales; family Dormibacteraceae; genus 40CM-4-65-16. The sequence goes on along the minus strand of VBKD01000028.1, from coordinate 2,985 downwards.
ATGCTCTCCACCTTGAAGTTCCGAATGGTGCCCCCGGAGGGAATCGAACCCCCGACCTTGACGTTAGGACCGTCCTGCTCTATCCCCTGAGCTACGGGGGCGTCGACGATCTGAATTGTATTGGTGCGCCCTGCGCGCGCCCGGCGCCCCTGAGCCACGGGGGCCGCACGTCTGAATTCTATGTGCGGGGTCTTCACGGGCTCCACCCTCTCAGGCAGCTCTAAGGCTGCTCACAGGCTCGGTTCAGCCCCTGGGCCCACTCTTTCGAGCATGGAAAACAAAGCCACGACCCGAGCCAGGGCGAACGCCCGTGATCTGGCGTTTCGCACGCTCAACCGCCTGACCGCCGCCATTGCGTTCGGCGCGGTCGCGAGCGTCGGCGGACTGGCAGTCGTCAGCGCGGCCACCATGCCGGGCAATTCCACATCGACTCAACCGTCGAGTACGTCCACGTCTGCGTCATCGACGTCCTCCTCGCAAGCCTCGGCGTCGTCCGGTCTGCAGCCGTCGAGCGGCGTGAGCTCGTCGTCAAGCAGCGGCACGGTGGTGTCCGGCGGGTCGTGAGCGCCGGTGTCTAACTCGATTCTCTGGTACACGACTCGCGGCGCCGGCGCCGTCACGCTGGTTCTTCTCAGCGCCGTGGTCGTCATGGGCATCCTTTCCGCGCTTCGCGTGCAGAGCACCGGCTGGCCGCGATTCCTCACCACCGGATTGCATCGCAACCTCGCTCTGATGACGCTGGTCTTTCTTGCGCTTCACATCGTCACGGCGGTGATCGATCCGTTCACCAACCTCGGATGGGGCGCGGCGTTGATTCCCTTCTCGTCGCACTACCGCACGTTGTGGCTCGGCCTCGGAGTGGTCGCGTTCGAGCTGCTTCTCGCCATCGTCGTGACGAGTCTCCTGCGCAACCTCATCGGTCATTACGCATGGCGCGCGATTCACTGGCTGACCTACGCGTCGTGGCCCATCGCGGTGGTTCACGGGTTCGGCACCGGCACCGACGCGTGGTCCGCGTGGTTGATCGTCGTCACCGCGGCATGCATCGCCGCGGTCGGCACCGCGGCGCTGTATCGCATGCTCACGGGCTCGACCGATCCGCTGGCTTCTCCCCGGACCGAGTTTCGGGCCGGCGTCCAGCGGCGTGAGCTGCCATGAATAGCCTGCTCGCCGGTCCGCCGCTGACCGGACCCGAATCACTCGCTTCACACGCCGGCCGGCTCGGCCCTATGCCCGCGGTCGGCGCGCGGTTCATCGACACGTTGGTTCAGTCCCGAATCGCGGGTCGAGGCGGGGCCGGATTCCCTGCCGGCACGAAGTGGCAGGCGGTCGCCACGCACTCACGCGGTGACGCGGTCGTTCTCGTCAACGGCGCCGAAGGAGAGCCGCAGAGCAAGAAGGACCGACTGCTCATGTCGACGCGGCCTCACCTCGTGCTCGATGGCGCGTTCATTGCAGCCCGCGTGCTGCGTGCACGTCGCGTGATCCTCTACATCGGAGAGCGCCACCGCGCCGCGCGCGCGGCGATGCTGCAAGCCCTCGCGGAGCGCAACGAGACCGAGCGCAGGCTTGTGTCAGAGCATGCCGCGCCCGCGCGGTACGTCGCTGGTGCGGAGAGCGCGGCCATCCATTTCATCACTGAAGGCGTTGCGACCCCGACCACGATGCCTCCTTATCCCTTCGAGCGCGGCGTCGATGGGAAACCGACGCTGGTGCAGAACGTGGAGACCCTGGCCCAGGTCGCGCTCATCGCGAGATATGGCGAACCCAGCGGCACTTCTTTGGTTACGATCGCCGGCGGCGTGCCCAGGCCCGGCGTCCTGGAGGTCGAGAGCACCACCACGATCGCGGATGCGGTCAGCCTCGCCGGAGGAGCATCCGATCAGGCTCGCGCGGTGCTGGTCGGGGGCTACTTCGGCCGGTGGATGGAAGCGCGTGATGCGTGGCCGCTCCGGCTGGATCAAGGGTCGCTGCGCAGCCACGGCCTCGCGCTCGGGTGCGGAGTGATCGGCGTGCTCCCCGCGGGCCGCTGCCCTGTCTGCGAGACGGCTGGGATCATGCGCTACCTCGCCGGCGAGAGCTCTGCTCAATGCGGCCCGTGCTTTTTCGGCCTGCGTGCCCTGGCCGATGCCTGCACGAGGATCGCCGAGCACGGAACCAACCGCGACGACCTTCAGCGCCTGGACCGCTGGACCGAGGACGTGAGGGGGCGAGGCGCATGCCGGCACCCGGACGGCGCGGTCATCTTCCTTCAATCGGCGCTGCAAACCTTCGGGCGGGAGTTCGCCGGCCACAGGCCGCACAGCGCGGCAGAGGCCGCATGACAAAGGAATTCGCCCTCACGGTCGATCGCATCAAATGCGACGGTCGCGGTTTGTGCGCCGAATTGCTGCCAGAGATGATCCGGCTCGATGAATGGGGTTATCCGATCATCGCGGCCGGCCCCATCCCCCAGCACCTCATCCCGCTTGCCCAGCGTGCGGTCGAGGATTGCCCGGTGCTGGCGCTTGCCTTCCGGCGCACGGAGCGTTCGAAGGGTGGCTAGCGTGCTCGGGATCGCCGACGATCGCGCCCTGGGTTGTGTGATGCGCCTCGTGGTCACACGGCCGTCCGGTCTGATGGCGGCCAAGGTCGCGGTGGACGAGATCTTGTGCGCCATCGATGCGGCCGCGAGCCGGTTCCGGGCGGACAGCGAGCTGAGCCGCTTGAACGCTGATACAGGGCGGGAGGTGGCCGTCAGCCCTCTCCTTGCCCAGGCGGTCGCCGCCGCGATGCGCGGTGCGAGGCTTACCGGCGGCGCGGTGGACCCGACGGTCGGCCTGGCGCTGCGGCTTGCGGGCTACGACAGCGATTTCGCTGCCGTTCCGGGGGACGGTGGGCCGATCCGCCTGATTGCCACCCAGGTGCCCGGATGGATGGCGGTCGAGTTCGATCACCTGTCGCGCACGGTGAAGGTGCCGCGGGGGGTCGAGCTGGACCTCGGGG